>DASSBQ010000190.1:0-3835 GCA_035698625.1 Nitrospiraceae bacterium | reverse complement strand
TACCACCTGGCCGACAAGGTGATTCTCTGCCATGACGGAGCCGAAGTCCTCGACTATCTGTATTGCCGGGGTCAATTCAAGACGCGCCTGCAGGGCAATCCAGCCGTCGTGTTTCTGGACCTCAAGATGCCGAAGATTGATGGCCTTGAAGTGCTCCGCACGATCAAAAGCGATGAGACGTTAAAACCCATCCCCGTCGTGATGTTGACATCCTCACGGGAAGAACGAGACCTCGTCGAAAGCTATGCCCTGGGGGCGAACGCCTACGTGGTGAAACCGGTCGAATTCCATCAATTCCTGAAGGCCGTCAAGGAACTCGGCATTTTCTGGGGTGTCATCAACGAACCGCCACCAGAAGTATCCGGGCGGCATACATCATGAGGGCCGGCAAATCGAGCCGCCGACGGGTACAGGTATAGTCGTGCAGCATCAGCTCCGCCTCCTCCACTTGGAAGATAGTCAGGTCGACGCCGACCTCGTAGCGACCATGCTGCGGGACGGCGGAATACCCTGCGAGAGCCTTCGGGTCGACACCCGCGCGAGTTTTCTGAACGCGCTACGGAAAGGCGGTTTCGATCTCATTTTTGCCGACTTCTCCGTGCCCGCCTTCGATGGAGCGGCCGCTTTGGCGTTGGCCCATAAGTTGTGTCCCGATGTGCCGTTCATCTTCATCTCGGGCACTCTGGTCGAGGAATTTGCCATCGAAATGATGCATCGGGGAGCCATGGACTATATCTTCAAGCAGCGGCTCGGCCGTCTCGTGCCTTCCGTGCAAAGAACCCTCCGTGAGCTGGACGAGCGGGCGGAGCGCAAGCGCGCGGAGGAAGCGCTGCGCCTCAGCGAGCAGCAATTCCGGCAGGCCCAAAAAATGGAGGCGGTCGGCAGGCTCGCAGGGGGGCTGGCTCATGATTTCAATAATCTTCTCACGGTCATCATGGGGCACTCGCAGGTGCTGTTGGGCGAATTGCCGGCAGGCAGTGTGGAACGGGCGAAGATTGAAGAAATGCACAAGGCCGGAGAACGGGCGGCGGCCTTGATCCGGCAATTACTGGCCTTCAGTCGCAAGCAAGCGCTGGAGCCCAAAGTGCTCTGCCTGAATACCGTCGTCACCAACCTCGACAGCATGTTGAGCCGTTTGATCGGCGAGGACATCCAGTTGGCCATCAGGGTCGACCCGGAAAAGGGCCATGTCAAGGCGGATCCCGGGCAGCTCGAACAAGTGATCATGAACCTGGTGATCAATGCGCGTGACGCCATGCCCAACGGAGGGCTTTTGGCGATCGAGACGTCCCAGGTCCAATTGACCCGCACTCCCATGCATCATATTCGCCCGCTTCCTCCCGGCCCTTATATGAAACTCACCGTAACGGATACCGGATGCGGCATGACTCAGAACACCTTGTCGCATTTGTTCGAGCCGTTCTTTACGACCAAAGAAGAATGCAAAGGTACGGGGCTGGGCTTATCGACCGTCTTCGGCATTGTCACAAAAAGCGGCGGGGCTATCGATGTCTGGAGCCAAGTCGGACACGGCACCACCTTCGACGTCTATCTCCCGCGCATCAATCCGGAAACCGGTGTGCTGCCGCCTCACGTGAAGCCCGCGGCGATCGGGCGGGGCAACGAAACCATCCTCGTCGTGGAAGACGAACAGAGTGTCCGTGACCTGGTGCGGCAGGAATTGACAAAAATCGGATACCAGGTCGTGGAGGCGATGAACGGCATCGAGGCCTGCCTCGTCGCGACGCAGCACGGCGGGCAGTTCGACCTGCTGCTGACCGATATCGTGATGCCGGGCATGAACGGCCGCGAGTTGGCCGGCCGCCTGCACTCGATCTATCCGGACCTTAAAGTCTTGTTCATGTCCGGCTACCTCGACGACGTCACGGCCAATGCCGGCTTGGAACAGAACCAGACCGCGTTTCTTCAAAAGCCGTTTACCCCCGATGTGTTGGCTCGATCCATTCGAGAACTCCTCAATGCGCCGACCCGCGCAGCCCGCGTGAACGGAGCCCAGTCACGACGATATGCCGCCGAACAGAAACTGTCATAGCCGGCAACGGGTCGTAGGACGAGCCGCCATCGCGGTCTTGTTCGCGCTTTGCGCCGTCACGGGCTTGACCGCACGGGCAAGCGCGGCAGACCCGGTGTGGGACCGCATGACATCCGGAATCATGGCCACGCTGTGGGACCCGGCGGCGTGTCCCGGCATCCCTCCTTTATTGATGCTCCAAATCGATCCCGAGCGCCATCGATTTTCCGTGCACCAGTTCCGCGACGCCGGCATGACCGCTCCCATGACGATCAATGAGTGGCAACACCATACCGGCGGGTACGTCCTGTTCAATGCCGGCTTGTTTCGCGAAGACTATTCCTATCTTGGTCTGCTTCTGAAAGACGGGCGGCCGCTTGGAAGCAAGCGGCATCATTCCTGGCAGGGTCTCTTTGCGGCCGAGCCGAAAGACGTGTCCCAGCGAAAGGCCGGAGTGTTCGATCTGGCGTTCGATATCTTCCCGGACGTGCACCAGCACTTCCCGTATCGGGAAGCCGCGCAGTCGCTGATGCTGCTCGATCGAACCGGAAAACCACGCGTCCGCCCCACCGGCAAGCGAGCCAATCAGACCATCGTGGCGGAAGATGGCGAAGGAAAGATTCTCATCATGAAGAGCGTCGGACCGGCCCCTCTGTATGGACTGGCCGAATGCCTGCGTGGCGCCCTACCGAACATCCGACAGGCCATGGCCATGGACGGGGGCTCTTCATCCGATGTGATTGCAAGCCCCGAATTGTTGGGCGCGGTACCGGATCCCGGAAGGCAGCAGAAATGGCATGCCATGCTCGACGGCGACGCGCAGCATCACATTGGATTGCCCGCGGTGATCGTGGTCCGGCCTCGCATCACGGCGCGCAGCGCGCCTGACCGGACGGCGTCGCAGACCCCTCCGCCGGACCGCTAAGCCCTATTCAACGAACCTCCGCGACCGGATATCCCGCTTCCATCCATGCGTTCATGCTGCCGTTCACATTGTACACGTGGGTATAGCCGAGGTCGGCCAGCGTTTCGGCGGCAATATTGCTCCGATGCCCGGATTGGCAATAGACGACGATATGGTCATCAAGCTTGGCTCCGAGTTCGCGATGGCGCGCCTTGATCTCTCGGAAGTCGATGTTCAAGTCCGTCCCGGGAATCTCGCCGGACATGTGCTCCTCCGCCGATCGCACATCGACTAATACAAAGCCTTTCTGTTTCGACGATGGCGCTTGCATCAGACCGGCCCTCAACTGCTGCACCGTCAACAGGTATGAATGATGGGCCAGTACATCTTGACTCATCCAAAGGAAGCAGCTAGAGATCAATACTGCACAGAGCCATCCCGATCGATATGGCATGACGTCCTCCTCGCGGCAAGTCGGTGAGTAGTATTGCATGCTCATCTTTATGATAGAAGCCCGATGAAAACATGGTCAAGAGTCCTCTTGTTGGCGCTCATCGCGATTGCGAGCGGGTGCGGAGGAGACGGTGTCCGGCTGGCTCAAAACTCCGACAACGGCGGCGTGGCGGTCTATCCCTTTAAATCGGAACAGGGACATATGTTGTCGTCCTTCCGAAAGGACGCGGTGCGGCTCATGGAGGAGAAATGCCCCGGAGGCTATATTATTGTTCGGGAAGGGGAAGCGAAGGGCCGGTCCCGCCTCGCGGGTCCTATTCAGGCCGGCGGCGGTGAAATGATCCAAGAACCTCGGTGGGGCATCCAATTCCAATGCAAGTGAGCGGCAACTACGGGAGGCACTGAAGGTATCAGGCGAATGCCTTGTCTGATTCTGCTGCTTTCTG
>DASSBQ010000189.1:0-13102 GCA_035698625.1 Nitrospiraceae bacterium | reverse complement strand
GTCCGTGCCGATGCGGTTCGGGCAAGCACTGGGCACCGTGGATGAAGTGACGATGATCCAGAGCAACTTCGGCTCGCCGGGCAACCTGGAGTTGATTGCGCGGGTTGGGCAGCAACTGCACTTCATGTGGCGGGACTCCGGGCCGGCGTTTCAGTGGAACGGCCCGTCGCTGTTGTTCACGATTCCGGCGGCCGCGCCTGCTCCACAAGCGGGGATGTCGGGCGCAGGCGTCATGTCTGAGACCGAACGGGAATTGGATATGCCGGTCGGGGCGGGAGGTTCATCATTAATCACAATGAAAGCGCATCGGTATAGCTGATGCCAATTCACTAAACAGGAGGAGCATCATGGTACAGAGAATCGGAGCAATGGGATGGGAGCGGGATCTTCCGGATTTTCGTGATTACTCGCGAGATACGCCGAAGGTGAAAGAAGTCTTGGACAAATCGAAGGCGATGAAGGCCGCCAAAAAGAAGACGCCGACCAAAGTGGATCTAAGGGAATGGTGTCCTCCTATCGAGGATCAGGGCCAACTCGGGTCGTGTACGGCCAATGCCGGCGTCGGCCTCCTGGAATATTTTCAACGCCGCGCGTTCAACAAGTACCTGGACGGCTCGCGCATCTTTCTCTACAAGGCTACGCGCAACCTGCTCGGCTGGACGGGGGATGAAGGAGCCTATTTACGCTCCACGATGCAGGCGATGGTATTGTTCGGCGTTCCGCCGGAAAAATACTGGGCCTATGATATCGCGAAATTCGATGAAGAACCCCCGAATTTTTGTTATGCCTTCGCGCAAAACTATAAGACTGTCCAATATTTCCGATTGGATCCGGCCGGCATGCCCACGACAAGCGTCCTACAGCATGTCAAAGAAAACCTCGCCGCCAAGTTGCCCTGCATGTTCGGATTTTCCGTATATAGCTCCATCCCGGGCACCGGAACGGGGAGCGGCGATATTCCGTTCCCGGGCGCGAACGACAGCCTGGAGGGCGGGCATGCGGTCGTGGCGGTTGGATACGATGATACGAAAAAGATTGGGTCGGAGAAGGGCGCCTTGCTGATCAGGAACTCGTGGGGAACGGAATGGGGCGAGGAGGGATACGGCTACTTGCCGTACGCCTATGTCACTCGGGGAGTGGCCGTGGATTTCTGGTCTCTGGTCCGCGCCGAATTCGTGGACACAGACCTGTTTAGAGAGAACGGCGACTGACTGATCGGGCCGTTGCGGATGGAGTCCGCGGGAGACCGGCGTACGACTGTACCGCTCCCGCGTACTCGCTGGCCGTATCGAAAAATATTTATCTGCCCGACTAATCATGGTCTTACGGAGCGTGTGTCAGCTTCGACCGTTGACTAGGTGGTTGGATGCGCGTAGTCTGCATTAGGAGAGTTCTGAACGGGCCGCCGACTTTCCCATCTCGCGGGCCAACCGTATCACGCCCGCATGCGATTCCCAAGTCCCAGCCTTTCCAGGTAGGCATCTTCAGCAGACCGTGTTGCTCTCTGCATTGTAAGCGTTCCTCCGTCGACTCGAGAACGTCGGGAAGGCCGAGACGTATTTACTTGCGCAATCGTACATACACGTATGGGGAAGGAAGGTTATGAATCAGGAACAGTTCGCGCATAGTTGGGACCAGTTAAAACGATATGTGTCGGTGAAATGGACTAAAGTGACGAAGGAAGACGTGCTACTGATCGATGGAAATCTCGAAACCTTCAATGCGGTAGTTGAGGGGCGCTATGGAAACCTGAAGGATGATGTCAGCAAGTGGGCGCATCGCTGGAACTGTCATTGGACCGGCAAGTACGACGGCTATCAATAGCACTCACTAGCGGCCGGCGTTGCGTCGTCACTGAGGCAAGCACGGGAGCTGCCATGGATCAATTTAGCGCTGTGGAAAAACAGAACCGTGGGTTTCGAAGGATGGCTTGGATAAGCTTGGTGGTATCCGCCTGCGTATTGTCGGTATATGTCCTGCAGGAAATGGGCCTCATTCCGTTGAGCTTCTTTTGAGCACACGCCCGCCGTCCGTCTCAGGGGATATCCCGGTGCGTTGCATTGCGCACACTGTCTATCGGCCGGCCTGTGAGGGTAAATGTGCAAGAAACGGAGAGAGAATTTCGGAGGTCTGAACCGCTGGAGCTAAGGGGGAGGTGTCTCTTGTATGATCGGCGACTGTTCAGTCTCTGTATCCCGCTTGTCCTGACGTTTGCTGTCTCGGGATGCGCCGTCGGCAACGCTCGGACTCCCGGCACACTGCCGAGCAGCGCATTTTTCACCGCGGACCCTGTGGAGCTACGAGTTCTTCAGGCGCTGGCCCAGGAACAAGACCAACGGATAAAGCATTGTCCGAATCCAATCGGGTGCGAGGAGGCCTACTATACGCGGGGGTTGCTCGCCCTGTTTCGTAATCGTGCCGATGCCATCGCGGCATTTCAAGAGCTGCGCACGATCATGCCGGATGGCCGGCATGCCGCTTCCAGCACGCGGTGGCTGTACCTCTTGCAGGAGAGCTCCGCGGCCTCCATCCATAAGCAGTCGGTATTGGCCCAGTTGCGAGCGGAAGTTCTTCACGGGCTCCTGGGCCGTGATGAGCCGGCAGCACTGAACGCCCGTGGCAAGCAGCCCGAACGCCGACTCGCAGAGTTGAACCGCTAGCAGCATCAATGGGAAAGCCCGCGTTCTGCGCAGCCTGCGGTGCGATCCGACGTATTCCCTTTACTTCTTATCCAACGACGTCCGTCCGTCGAAATGGTGGTCGTGATCGGCCTCGGCGTCTTTCTTGGTCCGGTGCATCGTGCCGACCTTGTGCTCGGGCGGGCTATAGAGGCTATAGAGTTTGAGGTCGGAGTCCTGTGATGTGTTGATCACGTTGTGGCGCGTTCCGGCTGGAATCACGACGGCGATGCCGTCCTGGACGGAATGGTCCTGACCGTCCAGCACAACGTTGCCGTTGCCCGCCTCAAAGCGAATGAACTGATCCAAGTCGTGCACCTCCTCGCCGATTTCCTCGCCCGGCTTCAGGCTCATCAGCACCAATTGGCTGTGTTTGGCCGTAAACAGGACTTGTCGATACAGGGAATTTTTCACTGTCGCTTCTTCAATGTTCGTCAGGTAGCCCTTCACAGTTGTCCTCCTTTTCGTTCGTGAACGCGGTGAGCGAGAGCCGATCATCCATAGGCTACTACAGGAAGCACCTCGGATTATAGGTGCTCCGCCTCATTGAAGCTTCATCCGTTCTTCGACAAATTTTCATCTTTTCCCCGTACTCTCCGCCCATGCGTCCATACATGACGTGGATTTCAGGTTCCCGTCGCCGGCCGCGGCCGCAGTATTAAGACGGCGCGCGGCGCGGGCAGGTCAGAACCATCGTTCATTGCGTCGGTGATGGCCTGATCGGTCGAATCCGAGAGTCTGCGCGGCAGGTATGTCGGCCACGGCATCCGCTCAGGACGATATCTGAGGGGACATTCGGTGTTTTCAGTGACGGGTCTGCTTGCTCGACGCGTATAACAGGAAGGATACCCATGCGGATTGCTCATGTCAGCTCGGTTTTTCATGAAGTCTCATTCGACAGCGACAGCCAAGAGGGGCGGGAAATCGCCGTTCTGGCGGCGGGCCTGGTGCGTGCCGGCCATGACGTGACCGTCTTCGCCAGCGGGGACAGCAGGGCGGCGGGCGTTCTGGTTCCGATGTCCCAGCAAGCGTTCCGACATCATCCTGCGCCGAAGCGCAATCTGTGTGAAGGGCTCATGTTCCTCGCGTTGGAAAAGGCCTTTGCCGTCTCGCCGGCGTTCGATATCATCCATGTGCATGCCGGCTTCACGGCGTTTCCATTGATGCGTCGCAGCCCGGTACCTGTCTTGGCGACCGTCTATGGCTTCCTGGATAGTCCTGAAGTCGCCCACGTCTATCGGGAATTCAAGGAGCTCCCTTTGGTGGCCACGGCGATCGAGCAGATTCACGAATGTCCCGATTTGAATTGGCAGGCGATCATACCGTGGCATGTGTCGTCTCACCAACGGACTCGATTGGCCGCGAGAATCGGAGCGATCGAGCAGCTCGCCGGCGCATACGCGGCTGTCTATGAGCAAATGGTGCCGGCCGATATCCCCCGGCGGCGGTCGTCGTGGCTGACTCACTCGAGACCCGACATGGTGAGTCCCGGATAAACCATGCGGTGATCGGACTTACCTGCGCCCCGATCATAAAGGCTTCTTCTTGAGTCCGTCCGTCCGAACGATGGCCTCATCGTCGTGCGATGTACTATCATGAAAAAACGCGCGGGCACGCATCAATGATATGCGACCGCCTTCAGTCGGAGCATTGAACGGGTATGCGGATTCTCTTGGTCGAAGACGACACGGACCTGGCCCAATTCGTGGGCCAAGGGCTCAAGGAAGAGCGGTATGCGGTCGATGTGGCGGGAGACGGAGAGCAAGGATTTCATCTCGCCAGAGAGCATCCCTATGGATTGCTCATTCTCGATATCATGCTGCCCGTCCTTGACGGCCTGACGTTGTGTCGTCGCGTGCGGGCGGAGGGAATCACAGCCCCGGTGTTACTGTTGACGGCGCGTGATACGGTGGAGGACAAAGTGGCGGGGTTGGACAGCGGCGCCGACGACTATCTGACGAAGCCGTTCGCATTCGCCGAATTGCTGGCGCGCGTGCGGGCCCTGTTGCGCCGCGGCGGTCCGCAACAGCAGACGCGGCTCAAGGCAGCGGACCTGGAGCTGGATCCGGCGACGCATCGGGTCTGGAGGGCCGCCAAGGAGATCGTGTTGACCAATAAAGAGTATGCCTTGCTTGACTTTCTCCTCCGCAATAAGAATCGAGTTCTGACCAGAACCGCCATTATCGAGCATGTCTGGGACATCAGCTACGATCCCATGACCAATATCGTGGATGCGCATATCCGCGCCCTGCGGGCGAAGGTCGATCGGGATTTCTCCCAGCCGCTGATCACCACGGTTCGAGGGGCGGGTTATATGCTGGAGGATCAAGAAGCCGCGGTGTGAACGGCGCTTTGAACAGGATCGGAATTGTCCGGATGCCGCTGGATGTCAATTGACCACTATCGGGTAGGTTGTGTATAAAAGGATCGTTCAATCGCTGCGGACCTTGAGATCACAGCATGGCGGCACGACAATTTCACGACGGAGCCAAGGACGGTCTGGAAGCGCTGGAGCCGCTCGATCCCGAGAATATTCATACATTCGGGGAACTGCTGAGCGCCATGCGGAAGACGGCGTTCGGAGGACGTCGCGTCGGCGAAGCCTTCGAGACGCTCGCCGCCATGATGGAGGACTCCGAATGCAAAGTGGTCCTCACGCTCTCGGGCGCGATGACGATTGCCAAGATGGGGAAGATCATCAGCACGATGATCGACCGCGGCATGGTGCATGTCCTTGTATCAACCGGCGCGCTGATCGCCCACGGCCTGACGGAATCCGTGGGAAAAGTCCATTATCGGCATCCGCAGGGAACGCCGGACGAGGACTTGTTCAGAAAAGGCTATAACCGGGTGTACGACACGCTTGAGATGGAGGCCAATCTCAACTATGTCGAACATGTCGTGTCCCAGACGCTCAAGCGACTTGATACCGATCAACCGCTATCCTCAGCCCGGTTGACGCGCGAGCTCGGTAAAACGCTCGCGGACGACTATGAAGGAACCGGCATTCTCAAGAGCGCGTATCTGAAGAACGTCCCCGTCTATATTCCCGCGTTCACCGATTCCGAAGTGGGCTTGGATGTCGGTACCTGGGCCATGGGCCGCAGCATTGATGCGGCCAGAAGTCAGGCGAGGGAAGAGGGCGATATCGGCATTTTGAAAGCCCTCCACCGGACTTGTCCGGCTTTCAATCCCTACCTGGACCTTCACGCCTACACCGAGGATATTTTACCTGCAAAACGCCTGGGAATTTTCACGATCGGAGGCGGCGTCCCCCGCAACTGGGCACAGCAGGTCGCTCCGTACATCGAAATCGGCAATACTCGGTTGGGATTGAACGTAAAGCCGCCTCGTTTTCACTACGGCGTGCGCATCTGTCCGGAGCCCGATTACTGGGGAGGCCTGAGCGGGTGCACCTATCAGGAAGGCATTTCATGGGGAAAGTTCGTCTCGCCGGCGGAAGGCGGAAGGTTTTCGGAAGTCTTGAGCGATGCCACGGTGGTGTGGCCTCTGCTGCTCATGGGTTTGCTTGAACGGGCCAAGGCGAAACAACACGCCCCATGACGATTCTGCTTGCCGGTTATCTCCGTGCGCTCCTTTCCTGCAGCGTCCTGCTGGTTCTTGCTGGTCATGTCGCCGCCGCGAACACCACAGTCACCGTGGATCAGCGCGTCCGGGGCGATCTGGATGCGCCGGTCACCATGATTGAATACTCCGACTTCACTTGCGGCTTCTGCTTGAAATTCTTCAAAGAAACGTGGCCGCGCATCCAAGCCCGCTATGTGGAGACGGGGAAGGTGCGGTTCCTCTACAAGGATTACCCCCGTGCCGACCAGGGGCCCGGGCTCGCGGCCGCGGTCGCCGCGCGATGCGCCGGGGATCAAGGGGCCTATTGGCCGATGCATGACCGGCTCTTCGCCGAGGGTGCGCGATTAGATCAGAAGTTGTTTCTGCACCATGCGAAGGCTATCGGTCTCGACCAAACGGGTTTTTCGCAATGTCTTGGCGACGGCCGTCACGTCAAAGCGATTTTTCAGGATCGCCAGGAGGCAAACTCCTGGGGATTTCGCGGCACGCCGGGGTTCGTCATCATGCGATCCGCGCACCAACCCACGACCAAGGATCCGGCGGTCGCAATTCCAGGCGCCTTCCCCTTCGAGTCATTTGCCGAGGAAATCGATCGTCTTCTGGCATTTCCGGAGGCCGATGCCGCCAAACCGAAGCGATGAGGTCCGCACACGAGTTCACTCCAAGCAAGAGGTACTACCGATGAGCGCTAAACAGGCTTTCTGGGACGTTTCGACGAAGCAAGGGGAGCCGGACCTGTGGGTATGCATGTCGTGTCTCAATGAAGTATTCTTCCGCAAGGTGCCCATGCCCGATTGTCCCACGTGCCATAGCGTTTCGACCTACGAAGCCTTTACTCTGAATGCGGTTCGCGATTGGGGAACGGACGAACTGATCGCCAAGGCGCAATCGGCGCAACAGGTGCCCGAGCCTTCGCAACCGGCGACGGTCGTCGAGGCGCCCATCGAAAGCGCCTCCTAGATTCGAGCGGAGACCCGTCAGTGGCAACGGCCCGCCCATTTCTCAGCGCCGGTCGATGGCAACACACCGCGACGACAGCCAAGATCTTTAATCCGTTTAGCGGCCAACTCTTGGCCGAGGTGTGCCAGGCCGGTTCCGGTGATGTCGAGCCGGCCATTCAATCGACGATCGAGGGCGCCCGGCTGATGCGGAATCTCCCGAGCCATGCCCGCTCGGCGTTCCTGCATAAGATTGCCGATCTGTTGCATGCCCGCCAGGACCACTGCGCCCGGATCATTGCGGAGGAAGCAGGTAAACCGATCACGGATGCCCGCCGCGAGGTCGGGCGTGCGGTTCAGACTTTTACCGTGGCGGCCGAAGAGGCCAAGCGGATCGGCGGGGAAGTCGTTCCTCTCGATTGGACGCCGGGAACAGAAGCGTACTGGGGGGTCACACGCCGGATTCCTCTGGGCGCGATCCTCGGCATTACACCGTTTAATTTCCCGATCAATCTCGTCGCGCACAAGGTTGCGCCGGCGCTCGCGGCCGGCAATGCCATCCTGATTAAGCCCGCTCCACAGACACCTCTCACCGCGCTCTTTCTCGGTGAATTGGCATTGGAGGCCGGCCTTCCCGCCGGCGCCTTGAATATCGTTCCCTGTGCGAACGATGTGGCCGAGCGGTTGGTCGCCGACGCCCGCTTCAAACTGCTGAGCTTCACCGGGAGCGCGTACATCGGCTGGATGTTGAAAGCCAAATGCGGGAAGAAGAAGGTGGTGCTTGAACTGGGCGGGAATGCCGGCGTCATCATCGAACCCGACGCCGATTTGGACCAGGCCGCTCGACGCTGCGCTACCGGCGGCTTTTCATATGCCGGACAGACGTGCATTTCAGTGCAGCGCATTCTCGTGCATGAATCCGTCGCGGAGAATTTCACCGCCAAGTTACTGAGGGAAGTGTCCCAATTGAAATCCGGAGATCCGTCCGATGAGGCGACCGTCGTCGGGCCGTTGATCAATGGCACGGCGACGAAACGAGTCGAAGGGGCGATCCAGGAGGCCGTGGCGCAAGGAGCCACCGTGTTGGCCGGAGCGACCCGCACCGGATCGGTGCTGGACGCAACGGTCTTATCCCACGTGACCGCGACGATGAAAGTGTCCTGCGAGGAAATATTCGGCCCGCTTGTCACCGTCACGCCCTATGCCAAGTTCGAGCAGGCGCTGGCGCTGCTCAATAATTCCCCCTATGGTCTGCAGGCGGGTCTGTTTACGCAGGACATCAACCGGATTTTTTCGGCCTTTCGCGATTTGGAAGTAGGAACTGTGCTCGCCAACGAGATTCCCACGTTTCGTGCCGACCATATGCCCTATGGCGGTGTCAAGGATTCCGGCTTGGGGCGCGAAGGCGTCAAGTATGCCATTGAGGAAATGACCGAGCCGCGCCTGCTGGTGTTGAATCTTCGCCGCCCTTCTTCCTAGAACATGCCGAAAGAGCGCCCCGCATACGTAAGGCGTCAAGCGTAATGCGTGGACGGAATGGGCGCACCTGAAGCCGGTCTGGGCCAAAAAAATCTTGCGAACATATTGCGGATACACGGCAAACTTGATACAACTGCGGCCCGTGTCAACTGGTTCTGTATTGCAGCAGCGCGCCTTTTCGTTCATGGCGGGCGACGCATGATGGCATGGACCGTGGGCTTCGAAGGGAGAATGGAACGATGGTGCCAACACATATGTTTCTCACGAGGGGCGTCGGCGTGCACAAAGAGAAGCTCGCCTCCTTTGAACAGGCTCTGCGCAGCGCCGGTGTTGCGTACTGTAATCTCGTCAGCGTGTCGTCCATTCTGCCGCCCAATTGCAAGATCATTCCGCGCAAGCGCGGGGAGGGCCTGCTCAATCCGGGGGAGATCACCTTTTGCGTGATGGCCCGTTCCGATACCAACGAGCGCAACCGGCTGATTTCCGCTTCGATCGGACTTGCGATTCCCACCGATCGCCATACGTACGGCTATCTCTCCGAACATCATGCTTACGGGGAGACCGATGAAGAATCGGGAGAATACACCGAGGACCTGGCCGCTCAGATGCTGGCCACGACTTTGGGAGTCGAATTCGATCCCAATGTGGCCTGGAAGGAACGCGAGCAGGTGTTCAAGATGGGCGGAAAAATCGTGCGCACGCTGAATATCACACAGTCCGCGATCGGCCGACCCAATCGGTGGACGACGGTGGTGGCGCTCGCTGTGTTCATTCCGTCAGAGAATCTTCCCAAGAGCGCGAGACGCCGTTCCTAACGTGATGTAGAGCGACAATTCCTGATTCATCATTCCTGATTCCTAATCTATAATTCAGACTTTCCCATGTCTCTTCCCGCCGGCTGGCTCGGCCAGGACCACAATTTCCTCGGGATTGACGAACCGTGGTGCGATCCACGCCAGGCCGGCGTGTACGTGCTGCCGGCCCCGTACGAGCACACGTCGAGCTATGTGCTCGGATCGGATCACGGTCCATCGGCCATCCTTGAGGCGTCGCGGCAGGTCGAACTGTACGACGAAATGCTCGGCGGTGAACCCTATCGCGAGTGGGGCGGCGTCGCGACGGCGGCCTCGCTCGATTTGCACGGCCGCGTCGATGCGGCCGCGGTAGAAGCGATCCAGCAATTCGTCCAACCTCATGTGGGCGGCGGCCGGTTCATCGTGACGCTCACCGGCGAACATACCGGCGCGCTGGGAGCGATTCGAGCCCACGCCGCCCACTATTCCGGGATGTGCGTCGTCCAAATTGATGCCCATGGCGATCTGCGTCACGCGTACCAAGGCAATCCCTATAGTCATGCCAGCGTCATGGCCCGGGTCGCGGACGACGGGCTCCGGCTCGTGCAAGTGGGCATCCGCTCCATCAGTTCAGAAGAGGTGGAACGGATTCAGCGTGACGACCGGATTGCAACCTTCTTTGCGGCGCGTCTCCTCGATCCATCCGGTCCCCATGAAGGCCGGGCGTCTCGATGGGTTCCCGAGGTGGTTGCGGCTTGTACGGGGCCGGTCTACCTCACCTTCGATTGCGACGGACTCGATGCGTCGCTGGTCCCGGCGCTCGGCACCCCGGAGCCCGGCGGGCTGGGATGGTATGACACCCTGGCCTTGGTGACAGCGTTGGCCAACGGGCCCGGTATCGTCGGCATGGATATCAGCGAGATCGCCCCCATTGAAGGTTTTGTGGCTCCGCAGTTCAGCATCGCGCGATTGATCTATCGGATGTTAGGTCGAATCCGAGTGGGTCGCCGGGTGCACTGACGGCGCGTCTGCGACACCGCGAAGTGTCTCTCGCACTCGTCCTCGTGATGCGACGCGCCAAAGTACAAGTTGGTGATCTCGTGATTTGGTTGAAGTGTGTACCTCACGAATTCACCACGTCGCAGCTCTAACTTTCCACGCACGCATCACGAGGAACGTTGTGCGTTGATTCCTCAGTGCACAACCATGCGCATCAATAAGTTTTTCACCCAACAAGGCATCTGCTCGCGGCGTGAAGCGGATCGCCTGATTCAGGACGGCCGAATCAGCATCAACGGACGAGCAGCGAAGCTGGGTGATCAGGTGGGACACGATGATGTTGTTTCCCGCGACGGGCAGATCATCGAATGGGGCAATACGCCGGTCTATATCAAGTACCACAAGCCGGTGGGTGTAACGACGACCAGCGAGTCCCATGTCCGCAGAAATATTATCGACGAGATCTCTCATCCGGCCAGAATTTTTCCGATCGGCCGGTTGGACAAAGACTCCTCGGGGTTGATCCTGCTGACCAACGACGGGGATATCGTCAATGCGATCCTGCGGGCGGAGCATGGCCATGAACGAGAGTACCATGTAGAAATCGATCGGGACTTTGACGAAAGTTTCCTGAAGCGGATGGCGGCCGGGGTGGTGATTCTTGGGAAAAAGACGCGCCCGTGCCTTCTGCAGCGACTGAGCCCGAAGCGCTTCAGCATCGTGCTGATGGAAGGGCGGAACCGCCAGATCAGACGGATGTGCCGGAGCCTCGGTTATAGAGTGACGGCGCTGCATCGTGTGCGGATCATGCATGTGACGGTACAGGGTCTCACGCCGGGTGAATGGAAAGACTTGACCGATCAGGAGCGAGGGCGGTTGTTCGTTGCGCTGGGACGGAAGGGACATAACGTATGATGTGGTGATTGGTAATTTGGTGAAATGAAAGGCGGGGAGATAAGACGCGATGTGGTGATCTGGTGATTTGGCGAAATGCAAACTTCACCAGATCACGAAATTGCAGGATCGTCATACGATCTATTCGTTCGTCAGTCTGAGTGCCGGGGACGGGCCTCGGCCGGGTCCCGGCGGAGTCTGAAGCGGTTCCGAGAGAATTGGTTGCGAACCGATCGTGCCGCGTTCGGTGCGGGATGGGGAAATTTGGCGCGATAGGAACAGGTTCAGCAGAGCAATAAAGAAGCTTCCACCGACCAGGAGGGCGCTCGTGGCTCGAATCGTTTTGGTGCCCTCATCCCGCATGTCCTTGGCCACTTCCGCCACGGTTTCCAGCAAGCGGTCCAGGGCAAGACTGACTTGAATGACCTTTGGGCCCGCATTGTCGGCTGCGTGAATCTCGGCTTTACGGCGCAATTCTGCCCGTTCCGCCGGAGATGTCGCGTTCCATTCCTGATTGAGCAATTGAATCGTCTTGCTGGCGGCGTGAAAGTATTGATCCAGGCTTTCGCGAACGGCTTGGATGTCTTTTTCTTCACTGCGCCCGCTCCGGGAGACACGGAGACTTGCGGCGGCGTAGCGATCGACTGCGTGCTGAATTCTGGCTCGCTGGGCGGGCAGTGACTCGATGATACGTTCAAATTCCTTCTTACTCTCCGCTTCCAAGGACCGAATGATGACGTTGCGATAGCGCATGGCGTCGGCCGAGATATGGGCGATGTCGGCTGCGCCCAGCGTGTATTCGGTATGAATGATTCGAAGGTCCTGGTCGATCTGGCTGAGCGCCTGGCCGCTGATCCATCCGAGCACGGCAATCAGCAAACTGATGATCAATTGCGGGGTGCGCGGCCAGGTGAATCGAAATCGCGATGCGAGTTCCACGGGGGATTAATCCTCAGCGCCGGCCCGCGATGAGCGGACGCGGACGTTCGCGACAGTGTATCAGAATGATACTCGGGAAAGGAATCGCTCCGGGGTCCTGCCGTCGGGAGAGGGCGCCGCTCAACGATAGCCCGGCCGGGGGGAAAAGTTGCTGCGACGCCGCCGGCCGAAAGCCGCCGGTCGGCACGGGACCGCACGGAGGCCGGTCAGTCAAGAATGATCCGCCGGTCCACATGCGGAGAGAGATTCGGATCATTGGAGACGAAAATCACCGACCAGGGCTCTTCTTTGCTGCAGAGCCGGCGGAGGATTGTCTCCCGTATCGCAGGCTGCATATTGTGCAGGAAGCCGTCAAAAATCAACAATTGGGGACGTCCGAGAATCGCCCGAGCCACGAGTATGCGCAGAATATGAGTCGGAGCGAAGATTGTTCCCGACGAGCGCACATGGGTCTTCAAGCCTTGCGGCAGCGCATCCACCTCTTCCTCCAGTTCGGCAAAACGCAGCGCCCACTGGACGTCGCTGTAGGGAACATAGGACCGACCGAGGACAATATTTTCTTCGAGCGTGCCGTCGAACAATGACAATTGGGTGTCGAGAATAAAGCCGCGGTACCGATTTAAGGCGTTTAGGTCGAGGTGCCGCAGGTCGACGCCGTTGTACCGGATGACTCCGGCAGTCGGGGATTCGATGCCTCCGAGCACCCGCGCGAGGGTGGTTTTCGCCGTCGTGGTGCCAGCGTAAATGGCGATTTTCTCACCGGGAGTCACCTCGAGATTGAAATTTTCGAAGA
>DASSBQ010000188.1:0-11707 GCA_035698625.1 Nitrospiraceae bacterium | reverse complement strand
ACCGACCTCGCCTGGCGACACGATGTACAGGTCATGATCGAAGGTCCAGGCCATGTACCGATGCATCTCATTCATGAGAACATGGAAAAGCAATTGAAGGAATGTCATGAAGCCCCGTTTTATACGCTCGGGCCGCTGACCACCGACATCGCCCCCGGCTACGATCATATTACCTCCGGGATCGGCGCGGCCATGATCGGCTGGTACGGATGCGCGATGCTCTGCTACGTGACGCCGAAGGAACATTTAGGCCTGCCGAATAAAGAAGACGTCAAGACCGGCGTCGTTACTTATAAAATCGCCGCCCATGCCGCGGATTTGGCAAAAGGCCATCCCGGCGCGCAGGCGCGCGACAACGCGCTCTCGAAGGCCCGATTCGAATTCCGCTGGGAAGACCAGTTCAATCTATCGCTGGATCCCGATACCGCGCGCGCGTTTCACGATGCGACGTTGCCGGACAACGCCGCCAAGGTCGCCCATTTCTGTTCGATGTGCGGCCCGCACTTCTGCTCGATGAAGATCACGCAGGATGTGCGGGAGTATGCGGCCCAGAAGAAACTGGATGAGCAGCAGGCGATTCAAATCGGCATGAAAGAAAAATCCGATGAGTTCCGCAAAGCCGGATCTGAGATCTACTTATAGCAATGATGCAACGATGAATGTTGAATGTTGAACGTCGGCCCGATTCAATATTCCCCATTCAACATCCCAGATTACGAGGCCCACATGGCGAAGCCCCAGCCAGCACCCCTGCGTGAACGCGATATTACCCGGCACATCGCTCGGGAATACTATAAGGAGTTCGACCAGCTCATCGAAAGCGATGTCATCATTGTGGGGGCCGGTCCGTCCGGCTTGATTTGCGGCCGCGATCTCGCGTCGATGGGATTCCGCACGCTCATCGTCGAACAGAGCCTGGCGTTGGGCGGCGGGTTCTGGTCCGGCGGCTATCTGATGAACAAGGCAACGATTTGCGCGCCGGCTCATGAAATTTTGGGTGAGATCAATGTCCCATGCAAACCCATCAAGGAATGCGAGGGGATGTATATCGTGGATCCTCCCCATGCCACCGGAGCTCTCATTGCGGCTGCGTACCACGCGGGCGCGAAAATCATGAATCTGACCCGTGTGGTCGACCTGATCCTTCGACGAGATGGAATGCTGGAAGGAATTGTCGTGAACAGCACGACCGCCGAAATGGCGGGACACGATATCATCCATGTGGACCCGATCGCGCTGGAAAGCAAGATCGTGGTGGATGCGACGGGTCACGATGCGGTGGTGGTCTCTCTACTGAACAAACGTAACTTGCACGGGACGGTTCCTGGCAATGGAGCCATGTGGGTATCTCGCTCCGAAGAAGACGTCATGGAGAAGACCGGGGAAGTTTATCCGAACTGCTTTGTCATCGGTCTCGCGGTCGCCGCCGTGCACGGCACACCGCGCATGGGACCGGCATTCGGCTCCATGCTGCTCTCCGGCCGGTACGGGGCCGAACTCATCAAAAAAAAGCTGAAGCAGGAATAATGGGGCTGATAGCATAAGACAGGAGATTCTGCGTGGCCGTTCGAAACCGTTTTTCAAGGCCGCAAGGAGTCAGTACGCCAAGGCGTGCTATTCTAGTGTATATCGAGGGAGAACGAAGCGAAGGCGCTTTCAGCGGCCGATTATGGATGTGCAGGACTTTCTAATCCAAGGCGAAGGCAGCGAAGAAGATAAGCGAGATGCGTGGCAGCTGTTTCAACAGGCCTACGAACAACAAATGAAAGGCCAGTTGGAAGAGGCTGTGAACCTGTACAGGCAGTCGATTGCGGCCCATCCCACCGCGGAGGCCCATACTTTTCTCGGCTGGACTTACAGCTTCATGGGCAAGCTCGATGAGGCCATCGAAGAATGTTATAAGGCGATCGACCGGGATCCGGATTTCGGCAACCCCTACAACGATATCGGGGCTTATCTGATCGAGAAGGGGCAACTCGACGAAGCCATCCCTTGGTTCGAACGCGCCATGCAGGCCAAGCGCTACGAAAACCCGGCTTTTCCCCATCTGAATCTAGGACGGGTATACGAGCGGCAAGGCAAATGGTCGGAGGCCATCGATTGTTACAAGAAGGCGTTGACGCTGAATCCGGACTACACCCTTGCCAAACGCGCGTTGGGCCGCCTCGTGAGCTCGATGAACTAGCCGAAGCAGGCCAATCGCAAAGGCCGATTGAGGATCCTTCTATGATGACCATTTTGGCAGCCGTGAACGATATTTTCTTCTACACCAAGCTTCGCGATGCCCTCAAGCCCCAAGGCTATCAGCTTGAGCGTGCCCGTTCGCAACAAGACCTGCCGGACAGAATTGCGACGGTTCTGCCGGCGGCTTTTGTCCTCGATATGAATGATCCGGGACTCGACGGTCTCAAGGCTCTGGAAGCCATCAGAACCGATGCACGTTTCAAGGACCTTCCCATTCTCGCATTCGCGAATCATGAAGAAGTCGGCACGTGGCAAGAGGCCAAGCGGCTTGGTGTGACAAGGATCGTGTCCCGCAATGAATTTTCCTCTCGTACTCGGGATTTGGTGACCGAGATCATCGCCTCCCATCCGGGTGATATTCAAGCGGAGGCGCCAACCACTCCATGAAACACTCGCCCCTCTACGAACGTCATACCGCGCTGGGCGCGACCTTTGGCGAGCAGGCCGGCTGGTCGGTGCCGGCCCATTATGGTGATCCCGTTTCTGAGCATGCGTCCGTGCGCCGGCAGGCCGGCATCGCTGATTTATCGCAACGGGGCAAGATTCGCGTCACAGGCGACGACCGGATCAAATGGCTCCAAAGCGTCATCAGCAATGATATCCTGCCGTTGAAGCCCGGCCAGGGACGCTATAGCAGCTTTCTCAGCCATAAGGGAAAGATGCTGACCTATTTCCGGGTGTACATCCAACCGGACAGCGTGGTGCTGGAAGACGTGGGCGAGATCGGCGACACGACTTTTCAGGCGCTCCGGAAATTTCTGCTGTACGGCACAAAAGCCAAATTGGAGAATTGCGGCGAAACATGGTGCCTACTTCTAGTGAGCGGTCCCCGAGCGGCGGCCACTATCCGAAGAGCTTTTGGCTGCGACCCGTCTGTTCTTGGGCCGCTGGATTTTCTGACGATCGACGTTGCCGGCAAATCATCGATGATCATCCGGGCGGAAGAGACCGGAGAAGAAGACTTTGAGGTGCTTTTGCCGGGCGAAGCGGCCGGGACGGCGTGGGACCAATTAATGCAAGCCGGCCAGGAATATGGAATCAGCCCATTTGGAAGCGAGGCTCGGGAAGCCTTGCGCATGGAGGCTGGATTCCCACAGGCGGGACCGGACCTCAATGAAGAGATCGTGCCTCCCGAAGCCAACCTCGAGGGGAAGGCCTTTAGCCTGTCCAAGGGCTGCTATCCGGGACAGGAGGTCGTTGCGAGAATGGATACCTATGGGAGCGTGCGGCGAAGGTTGATTGGGCTGGTGGTCGAGGACGCCGTCATTCCGCCACGCGGGGCCAAACTCTTCAGCGGGGATCGTGAGGTGGGATGGGTCAGCAGTGCGGTCCAGTCTCCGCAACTGCAAGCCGCCATCGCGTTCGGGTTCCCATTACGTGATTTCTCAAAACCCGGAACCGTCCTTAGTATCGAGATCGAGGGATCGCGCCACCAAGCGGCGGTGCACTCGCTCCCATTCTACACCCGCATATAGCAGGACGTTGAAAAAGACTCTATTCACCCACCCAGCCCCGGTGCGCCGAGACGCACCTGAGCGGGGTTTTGTTCTCTGCCTCAGCGTTCCGGGTTTCTGACCGCCGCCACCGCGCCGGCAAAGCCAAGCAAGCTCCGGCGCTCTTCCTCGTCGAGCGCCAGGACAAGATGGGTTTCCTCTCCGTGCATGAGGCGCAAGCTTAAGAACAGTTCCTCGCGCCGCTTTTCGCGATTCTCCCAGACGGCATCGATCACTTGGACCTTATCAAGCTGCGTGATCGATACAATATCGTACCGAAAATACTGATCGCCGATAACGATATCGAAGAGCACGTTTCCCGCCGTAAGCAACATGAGATTCAATCGGCCCTGTTCCTCGTAACCTTCTGGCAGGAATTTATTGACATGACAACGCGCCACTTTGCGGTCGCCCAGCGCCGCCCGGAATTTCTCTTTCAATGCATCGTAATCGATCTGCAGCGCCCGTTCGTCCGGACCGGTCGCCGCGACCGCCGCTTCCCTTGCCTTTTCGTATACATCATCCGCCGACATCAACCCTGCCATGGTATCTTCTCCTTATCCATCTTTGCCCATTGAAGACAATGTCATACCGCTGCGCGAGGCGATCGCCTCGCCTTCCAAGCCCGCACAACTCCGATGACTCCCAATCCCGCCCATGCGAATTCCAAAAGAATAAAGCCGACTTGTCGCTCTGCCACGGCGACGACGCCCAACAAGAGCGAGCCGACGATGTTCAATGCCAGATACCCCGCATCCAATTCCCGCCAGATACCGTTTTGAATTAAACCGTACGCGGCCAGAACCATCAGCGCGCCCAGGACCGATAGCGATTGCATGATCACGATGATCTTCCACGGTATGAAGAATGCGCCGGAACAAGCAGCCTAACGCGGTACGGTAACTGCCGTGCAGACAGGATTGCAAGCGGATTTTACCCGAGCGGCACGGTCATTGCGCCGCGACATGGTGGGTGAAGCGCCGGCGTCCGGCCTCGTCCACAATGGTGACATCAAAGCTTGTCTCGTCGACTTGAACCGTTCCAAAATTTCGATAGCCGCCTTCTTGGATGAGCGTGCGGATCTGAAACGGGCTGCGAGGTGGAACCATGCGACCGCTTGCAGCGGACAGAGGCCCCGCGACAAATTCATGGAAATCAGGCGTGCCGTCTCCATCCACGTCATAGACACTGGCCTGAACAAAATGGACATCGGCGGCCAGCCAAACGACATTGCGAATCCCCTGGGAGACAATCCATTCGGCAATGCGCGTCAGTTCGGTTTCAAAACCGGTCCCATCGGTCCCATTGGCCCAGCCGTCATTTCCCGGCGTGTGGAACGGCCCCGGCTTCGGGATCGATAGCGGCACGCTTGACGCGATGACTTTCCATATGGCGGTGGAACGCTCCAATCCTTCGAGCAGCCAGGCCAATTGGACATCCCCCAACATGGTCTTGCCGGGGCCATCGATATCACGGTTCCGGCTCCGGTACTGTCGCGTATCAAGGATAAAGATTTCAACTGCGGTGCCGGCTCGCAGTCGGCGGTATAGACGATGCGGGTCGATTGGGTCTCGTCGAATCGGCCAGTACTCAAACATCGCTTGCCGGCCTGCCGGCATCTGATCCTCAAACGGCCCCGAAAAATTGTTACGAACCTCATGGTCGTCCCAGACGACAAAAACAGGAACCGAAGCGAGAAACCGCTGAAATGCCGGTGAGGCCCGTTGATATCGGTGTTTGGCGCGATAGGAATCCAAAGTCACGGCGGCGAATTCGCTTCCCGGGGCATTCGGCGGCGCTGTGCACCTTTCGTCCGCATAGACCGTGTCGCCCAGCAGCAAGAAAAAATCCATTGGGAACTGCCGGGCGACATCGAAAATGGGGTAGCCGGCGGCCGTATCGCGGCATTGTTCTTGACCGCCTAAATCAGCGCTCCAGCCGAAGTGGATCGGGCCGCGGGTGGATGGATCAGGCAGCGTCGTGAAACGCCCGTTCAACTCTTCGGGACTCGTCCCGGTTACTGGACCGCCTGCAGATTGACCGGTCAGCGGCACAGCCGTAATTCGAAATGTATAGGCTGTCGACGAACGCAACTCATCGAGGAGTATCGTGAGCGTGTAATCCCGGGCTGCACTGGTTTCGTACGCGGCCGATCGATGGCTCTGTCGTTGCGACGCCTGTACGCCTGGTTCCGATTCAAGCGCCGCGGGCCCATAATCCAGAGTGATTCCGGCCGGGCCGTCGCTTCGGAGCCACAACACCACCGAGTGATTCGACAAGTCTCCGAGGGCAATCCCGTGGGACAAGAGATTAGAGGCCGGTGTCTGGGACTCGGCGAATGGGCTGCCGGGCGGCAGACCGGGCAAATGTGATGCGGAACAACCACACCAGGTCAGTGCCACTCTGGTCAATACGACGGCGAGTCTGCGAGAACTGATCTGCATTCTGCCGGAGATAACGGAATCGCTCGAGTCGCGTCAAGGGTCCGGGCGCGCGACATTGCATTCCGTTGGAGTGATCCGGCATACTGATGCAAGATCCCGCATGTGGAAACCGGTACGTCGTCCCCAAGGAGTACAGAGGATGAGCGATCAAGGGTGTATGATCGGGGGCTGCCAGGCGAAAGTCTATGCGCCGGCTGGTACGCAGTCGGTTTGTAAAGAACATTTCATGAGCTTCCTCAATTGGCGGCGGCGACGGGGGCCGCAAATGTTTGTCAAATACGCCGGCATGTCCATGGACCACCGTGACGTGATCGCCGCCGAATGGCAGAAAACCGTGCGAATCGAGGAAATACCGACCGCTACGCCAAGTAAGCGGTAGTTTCGACAGTTTCGACTGCTCTTACCCGATTGTTCCCATTCCGTGCCGCTGCCGGTCAGGCGACCGACTCGACGGCATCGAGCGTCGTTCCCAGCTCGCTGGCCGGTGAGATCTGCAACAGGCCCGCCTCGAACGCCGCTTTCACCAATTGCGCCGTATTGGATGCACGCAGCTTCTTCATCATGTTGGCGCGATGCGCTTCAGCGGTTTTGATGCTGATCTTGAGTTGTTCCGCGATCAGCCGACTCGTGTGGCCTTCCCACACCAATTGAAGGATCTGCATCTCACGCGGGGTCAGATCTTCAGGTCGCCGCGCGCGTCGCGTGACCGCGGATTGGAGCGCGATGGCGGTATGGGTCGCGCCGTTGATGTCCGACACTGTATTCCTAGTCGCGGATAGTTCTTTCAACATGAATATTCTCCTTTCCTGATGTTCTGCCGGCCGCCGGGCCGGCACATGATGACTATCAGTGATCCAAGACCTGAAGCGGCCCGGACATTTGCCACAACCGGTGAAGATAACTCAGTACTGCCATCGTGATCCGTGTGCGAGATGGTTGAGAGAACGCCTGCGCGTCAAGCCATTCGGTATCGGTCGGCTCCCGCACGACCAAATGCTCGAACATCCCGCCGCCGGCCGGCTGAACGGACAGCAACAGCTCTTCTTTGCCCTCTCCTTCGATTAGGAAGCCTCTGACCTTCATGGCACCTCCTCTTCTCGGATGCTGACACTGACCCGACTTGCAGTATTGGCAGCCGGCCCCATTGCTTGGGTTTTCTTCCAGCGGCCTTTCCACTACGCATCGAGTAGTATCAAGTTATATGCCAGGGAACCGACTTGGATAGTCGTTATGTTTTTCAATAGGTTGGAACAATGAGGACCATCGAGACCGGACTTACACCTGTGCCATATGCCAAGGCACTGTGCCACGGCCTTCACGTATGACTCGGGAAATGCGGAAGAGCGTAGATAAGGACCTTACGAATTCCTGACAGTCATGAGCATGGAAGGAAATAGTTGCGAACTAGTCGGCACATTGGCAGCCGTCCAGGGACCGGCTCGCGATGTAGGTGAGGTTGTTGGAATACCTTGCGAACCCCTTTTGCCGGCCATAGAGCCGCAGCAGGCATTCCGAGCTCTTATGCTGAACGAAAAAACTATAGTCGGCTCCCGAAGGAGACGAAACGCCAAAAGGCCGTGGTCCCAAAGCGCCGGTCGCCAAAACCGTGGTGGTGTTTACAGCCAGCCGCTTAGCGATGTCGGGTTCTTCACCCTGTTCAAGCAGGACGGAATTGAGTTGCGCGCGCACCATGCTCTTGCACGCCGGATCATTCAAGGTCGTGACTAGCGCAACCCTGGTGCAGCCCATAACGGCAGCGAGCATGGTCGCGAGGCCGCTGGCCATTATGAGCTCTCTCATCGTCTTCCTTCGGCCGCTGAAGAACCCATGCAAGCGGCGATACTGGAGCCATTGCACCGTGCGGGCAGGACGGTAGCGGGAAGACAATGAAATGTCAATAAACCGGTTCTCGATATAACACAAAGACCCTACGTGGCATCCGGCGTTCTCAGACGACGATAGTGAGCGGCCGCCTTCATTCGATTCCCGCAGGCGCTCATACGACACCAGCGGCGGCTATGGTTTTTTGTCAGGTCATAGAAAAACAGCACACAGACCGCATTCTCACATTTCTTGATGAGCGAGGGGTTTCCATAAGCGAGCAGATCACAGGCCGACTCGGCTACGGGCCATAGAAGATGGATCGGTTCGCCAAAATCGGCTCGGAAGTGCTTTTCAAAACCGCCGTTCACGCGCCTGAGCTCTCCGTGCCCGACGTGATGCTGAAGCAGCTCGTTAATCTGGGCAACGGCGGCTTGCGGCACCGCTTGGCCCTCGACGATTCTTTCCACCGTGCGACGTAAGATCTCCCTGAATTCGCGAGCGCGCTCAAATGCCTTCTCAGCTTTACGGTCATTACTCCAATTACTGACTATTTCACTCGCCTGATTGGTATCTATGACTCGGGTTTGCATCAACCACGCGACCAAGTCATCAAAGCCTTCCAACAGATCCACGGGACGCCCGCCTTGGACGATCTCTGTATTGACGAGATCGAGACATAACTGATTGCCGATCAAGATGAATTCTTTAACCGTCTTTTTTTTCCGAGTCGCCATTATCTGTTACTCACACCTAACCACTTAACAATATCTTGACAGGTTATATCATCAAGATATATAACCATCGAACTATACATTTACAGGTTAGCAGCCCCTCATGGCAAAAGGAGGCCCCCCAATGACTTCTGGAAGCACACGAACCCCCGTGACAGGACATGTGGGTCTGAATGTCAGTGATCTGGATCGTTCCAAACAGTTTTACCGGGAAGTGTTCGGTTTTCAAGTGGCGGGGGAATCCCAGGACCCCCATCGTCGCTTTGTCTTCCTGAGCGACGGAAGCACACTCGTTCTGACGCTCTGGCAACAAGGAAAGGGACGGTTTGATAAGAATCATCCCGGTCTCCATCACCTTTCATTCCAAGTCGCGGCCATTGCGGACGTCAAAGCAGTAGAGCAGAGACTGCGGGAGATGAATGTGCCATTTATTTATGACGGGATCGTGCCACATGCTGAAGGAGCGCAATCCGGGGGCATTTTCTTTGAAGACCCGGACGGCATTCGTTTGGAGATTTACGCCCCCAACGGCGCGGGCAATCATGGGACACCATCACCCGGCTCGCCCCCGTGTGGATTCTTTTGACTGCCGATGAATGAAAAAGGGAGGTCGAGATGGCCACGATCTATCATCCGGGCGAACTCTCGGTGCAAACACGCGCAGGCCGGCGAGATATGGCGGACCGTGTCGGCAAGTCGATTCGCGCCGCGGTTCCGCCGCCGGCCCAGGAATTCCTGCGTCGCCAGCCTCTGGCGATTATAGGCACCGTCGACAGCGACGGACGGCACTGGGCCTCTTTACTAAGCGGCCATCCGGGCTTCATGCACACCGTGGACGAACAGACGGTACGGATCACCGCACGGCCCACCCCGGGCGATCCGCTCGCCGACAACCTGGCAATCGGCGGCCACGCCGGCATGATCGTGATCGACTTCGCGACCCGCCATCGAATGAGACTGAACGGAAACATTCAGTTGCAACCAGACGGCACGATACTTTTGCACGTGCGACAGGTATATGCCAATTGTCCTAAATATATTCAGGCGCGCCAGTGGCAGATCGCCGCCGGTCCGTCGCCGCAAAAGCCACCGGCTCTGCGGGCCGCAGGCATTTCGGAAGGGCAGGAAAATTGGATCCACGGCGCCGATACGTTCTTTGTCGCCAGCAGCTACCCGGATGGGGACGCCGATGCGTCTCATCGCGGAGGGAACCCGGGATTCGTGCGCGTGGTGAACCGGAGTCGTTTGGTCTGGCCGGACTATTCCGGCAACATGATGTTTCAGACCCTCGGCAACATCGCCGCGAACCCCCGCATCGGGCTGCTGTTCATGGACTTCGAGAACGGCGGCACGCTTCAGCTCACGGGACAGGCCTACATCAACTGGGATCCTGACCGTTCGGCAGCATTTTCCGGTGCGGAACGTCTGATCGAATTTGATATCGAAGAGGCAGTGGAAATCATCGGCACAAGCCCGTTTCGATGGCGATTTCTCGAATCCTCACCCTTCAACCCAACCAGGCGCGAGGGAAAAACTGATCAGCGGTTCCCGAGCGAAGGTTGATGACGTGGAGGCAAGTAGAGCGGGTAAATCGCTCGTTCCGGGTCCCGCCGGTTCAGAAAGTCACGGACGCCGTCGATCGGAGGCATGACAAGCGCGGCGCCGGGGTCTTCCTCGAGCCGGCGTTGAAAGGGACGAACATGGGACACATCCGGCAATCCGCCGAGGTTATCCCCTCTTCGCTGCTGGCCTGTGAACTCTCTGATGGTTTCGGGGGTCGGAAGAGTCCATTTCGGACCTTCGCACCTGGTATGGGTATGCTGAAGGCTACCACAGGGACCAAGCTGAGCCTGCGCCGGGTAAATCCCGAAGCCAAGGAGTATTCCGATCCCAACCAACCACCCCAGGCACGCAGCTGGAACGTCCACATTCTTATGGTCGAGCTTTGGCATGGAAGGAAAGAGGTTTGGCAGGAACCTCGTCTTCGAAAAGGAGTTTCTAATTTGCTTCACAACCAATACCGAAATTACTAGATAGCCCTTTTAAAGCAGTGCTCCAACCATTCTTCAAGCATGTTGCCATAGAACATATCCAGCAGTCGAGGCGGGAAAAATATTCGATCGATAATTCTAGTACAATCTGCTTCGGTGTTAACCTATGGGAGGCTCGCAAGCAATCCATTTAGCCATAGCCAAATCCTGGACCATCGCATCAGTCGCTTCTTGACCGTCTGGTAGCTTGATGTAAGGGACTTCCAGTTTAAGAATCTCGTCAATTCTAGATGGAAAAGAAACATTATCTACACCATCAAAACCGGTTGAATTGATAGCGAAGACTCGCCCGTCTTTTCCCATAACTGGCCCACCGCTCGCCCCTCCGCGAGTAACTATGCTTGTCTGATAGCAGGGTTCAGGATGTATGGTCCTATCTCTCCCATGAGGAAAACAGTCTTCCAACTTCCCATCATAAAAAGTAGCCTTGAAATTCAAGACCTGTCGGATCTCTCCAGCTTCTATTTCTGTCTCAGGGTATGCGTACGTCACAACTGTTTCTCTCCAACAGACGGAGACGATGTTGTCAGTTCTAAGACAGCGTTTGGTCTTGCATCCATCGAAGGTTCAACTAGCCCGACAGCAAAGTCCGAAACATTGTGGAAGAGCACCATAAATATGTGCCGCAATTGATAGAAATTCCCCTGAAGGAATTGGACAAGGGCAAGAGGGATCTTCTCTATTCCGCTGCTATCAAAACAGTCTAGAAGAACATGTCTGGCGGAGGCAAACAGCCCAAAGCTGCTTATAAAAAACGCCGTCCCGACTAGTTTCAGCCTTCCATCCCCGAATTGTTTGATAATGGGACAGATAACGTGATGGCCTTCATTTCCATTACCCTCTAAGTCGGCAATCTATGACCCGCCGGATTGGATCTATCCATATAGCTTTTTACTCTCACACTGCTTTTGTTGACATTT
>DASSBQ010000187.1:0-3557 GCA_035698625.1 Nitrospiraceae bacterium | reverse complement strand
CTTTCGGCCGCATGCAATAGCGATGTGCCGGAGCCCGCTGCAATGCAAGCGCCTCGGTTCGGGCTGCGGGTGACCATTACACGGGTTGCCACCCATCCATTTCTTGCGCGGTACAATTTGAAGGCCCGCATCGAGCGCCGTGATGGGTGCGCGGCCGAGAGTGAGTTGTTTCCCGACACAGGCGGGGCAGCCCGCCGCAATCTGTACCTCACACAATCGGGAGCCGTGTTGATCACGGGACAGTACGATGCCAGGCTGTTGCGCCGGGAGCGTTGCGCGATCGAATTGGTCGAATTTCATCACATTGAAAAGAACCGTACGTTTCTTGGTACGTTTGATATCAACGAGCAGAAACAATGGCGGTTCCTATCCCCCGACGCGCGACCGGAGCGTCCGTTCGAGAGTCCGTGAGCACTATGACCGGGTGTTCCGTGTATTCGTATCGCCGGTTGGTCGACGTGGATGAGCCGATTGTGTGGCGGATGCTGTACGAGGCAGCGCGTGTGGCCGAAGAAGGACGGCTGTCTCCGGACTCAATTCGCAACGACGTTTATCTTGCCAAGTATGCGTCCGGATGGGGCCGACCGGGAGATGTCGGGGTGGCCGCTTTTGAGAACAGGAGCGGCCGGCCGGTAGGAGCAGCCTGGGTACGATTGCTGATCGGCGCAGACCAAGGAGACGGATGCATCGACGATCATACTCCTGAATTGGCCATTGGCGTGGTGCCTGCCCATCGAGGGCAGGGTGTCGGGACGGAACTGTTACGACAGCTGTTCGAGGCGGCGCGTCAGCCGTTCTCTGGAATCACGCTTACCGTCCGTGCCGGCAACCAAGCGGTTCGATTGTATGAACGGTTCGGGTTTCAACGGTTGCCGGGCGAGCTGGTGAATCGGGTGGGCGGGCAATCCGTGAGGATGTATACGGCATGGAAATGAAGCGGGGAGGACCATGCAGCGGAAGTCAAAACCGCACGGCTGCCGTGTCATGCCGGCCCCTTGCATTGCGAAGCAGGACGATGCCGGCAATGAGATCGGCCAAGCCGATGAGGGTCAAGACAACTGCGCCGGTTCCATCGGAGTGTTCGGATGCCAGGTGTGTGGCCAGAAATGGAAAGGCGAACAGCGTCACGGCTGCGCCGCCGGCATAAAGGACCAGGGCCACTCGTCGCATCGAAGTGCTGTTTGTCAGCGCATCGCCTTGTGAAAATGTTCTGGACGGTGAAGAGGAGAGCGGAAAGTACCACTTCATGCGGCACCATCCGTAGATCAGGCTGCCCAGAATCGCGAGCCACGCGATACCCCATGGCGTCTGAAAGAAGTGGGCAATGTCGTCGCCGGCCGGCATGGTTGATAGAAGTGTAGCATGCCTTCCCTCGCTGGCAACTGAAGATGACATCCAACCGCAGCCGAGAGCGCGGGACAACAGTGGCTGCCTCATCCGCCGCCATACGCATGATCGATGACGAACTGCCGGTGACCGGAGGGCTGCCGGCGGGCGACTTCGATGTTCTTGCCGGACATGGCGATCGGTTCCGGTCAGGCCCCATTCACCCCGGAGCAACGCCAGGTTCCTGCCTGAATGGTTTCGAGAGTGGTGATCTCAATGCGGCCGTTCATGGCCAGGAACTGCTCCAATGCTTGACGAATTGCCACATGGCCGACCGCAGTGATGCCCGGCTGTGGAACCAATGCGGTGTCTTTCTCATAGAGAGCCATCAGACTCTCAAGATCGCGGGCGTTGAATGACGCGACGAATTGTGTGTGAAGATCCTCAGGCGAGTGAGCGTTCATACATCCTCCTCTTCCAAATCATTCAGCTTCCATAGAGAGGCCTGGACCGGAAGCTTGTAGGTGAGTCCCATTTCAAAATCCTTGGATCAACCAAGGATAATATTTTGCGTGCACAGAACCGTCCTGGTGAAGCCGGCGGCCCGTCTGCGCCGGATCGCAAGCCACCGGTCGGTATCTCGGTAAGAGAGTGCGGGCCTGCTAGTGGGATGCGAGGGTAGAAAAACCATACTTGGTTGTCAATGGAACCTTGATCCGCTTCACCTGTCTATGCAGACTTGCGCCGTGTTGGTGATTCGTTATAAGTGAACCGTATATGTCGCGCACGGCTTTCACATCCGCGCCATTCGAGATCGGACACGTTCCTTCCGGACGTTGGTTCGTGGGACATCTGTGGGAGTTCAAGCAGCATCCACTGGCGATCATGGCGGCATGGCGCCGTGAGTACGGCGACCTCGTACACTTCCGACTCGGCACCAGGTCCTGCTATCTGATCAGTCATCCCGATTTGGCGGAAGAGGCGTTGCTCCACAAGCCGGACGATTTCGGCAAGATTTATCATCCCGATAAACCGACCGGTTTGGGACTCGTGCTCGGAAACGGCTTGCTCACGAGCGACGGGCCCGTCTGGAAAAAGAATCGTCGGCTCATCCAGCCGGTGTTTCATCGTCAGCGTGTAACGGCGATGGCCCATGAGATGGTCGCGGCGGGAAAAGAGTTGCTGCAACGATGGGAAAATCTGGACGCGCAGCCGGTGGATGTCGCGGTCGAGATGATGAAAATCACGCTCGATGTGATTACGCGAACGATGTTCAGTGCCAGTCTCCTTCACGAAGTCGGACATCTGGCCCCCGCGCTGGATACGCTCCTTCGCTATGCATTTCGATCGTTTCACAACCCCTTCCGGCTGCCTCTGTGGGTTCCCACGCCGGGAAACCGCGCATTTCAAGAGGCAAAGGCCTCGGTGGACCGGCTCATCTACGGCTTGATCAGCGAACGGCGGCATGGAAGAGATCGATACAACGATCTCTTGGATCATCTGCTGCACGCGGTCGATGAGGATACGGGATTAGGCCTCAGCGATGATCAGCTTCGGGACGAATTGTTGACGATCGCCGCAGCCGGCCATGAAACCACCGCCAATGCCCTGAGCTGGACATGGTATCTCTTGGCCGCTCACCACGACGTGCGAGCGCGGCTTTATGACGAATTGGCGCACATTCTTCACTCCCGTACGCCGGTGATCGAAGATGTCTCCCGTTTGGTGTACACGAGGGCGGTTTTCGAGGAAGCGCTGCGGCTCTACCCGCCGGCTCCTGCGCTCCAACGCAAAGCGCTCCGAGATACCAGCCTGGGAGGGTGTCCCATTAATGCCGGCTCCCTCGTTATTATCGCCCTGTGGAATATCCATCGGCATCCGGAGTTCTGGACTGAGCCGGATGCCTTTCAGCCCGACCGATTTACAGCCGCCGCAGGCACGACATTCCATCGATTGGCTTGGATGCCGTTCGGTGCCGGTCATCGGACCTGTATCGGCAATCACTTCGCGATGATAGAAGGGCCCCTGCTGTTGGCGCTCATCGCGCAGCGATATGAGCTCGACTTGGCGCCCCATTACCATGTCGAGCCTGAAGTCGCAGTGACCGTGCGACCCAAGCATGGACTGAAGATGATCGTGCGGAGGCGAGTCTAGCGGCTGGTGCCGGGGTATCAACAAGCCCGATCGAGAAGGGCTGGTATGTGAGCTGTTTACACTGGAATCCAACCGTA
>DASSBQ010000186.1:0-5958 GCA_035698625.1 Nitrospiraceae bacterium | reverse complement strand
CACCGCGAATGAGAACGAGTCGCTCCTTCTCCTGGAGTCCTCCGGCGGAATGGGTGAGGACGCGCTGTCGTCGTTTCAGCGGATTCAACCCGGCGAAGGCATCCTCGGAACATCCTGGCAGGAGCGAAGGCCCATGGTTGCCGAGCGGGTGCTAGAATCCGGAGACCCGAAAACCGAAGGCGTGAAGCGCTTGGGGTTTCGCCGATATGCCTGTTATCCACTGATGATAGGCGAACGATGTCTTGGCATCCTGTCATTCGGAAGCAAATCGAAGGATCGCTTCGATCCGGATGAAACGGATCTCATTCGAACGCTGTGTCATTACACCGCCATGGCGAAGGAACGGCTGAGACTGCTGTCGGAGGTTCGGCGCCGCGAGCACATACTGATGCGGGCGCAGCGGGCAGCCAAGGCGGGGTTGTGGGAGGTGGATTTGCGCACCGGCCGGCTGGCTTGGTCCGACGCCTATTATGAACTGTTCGGCTTGGATCAGAGCGTGCGACCTTCCGTAGACGATTGGCTGGCTCGCATCCATCCTGACGACCGGGACACCGTAAGAGCCCGGTATGACCAAGTTCTGATTGAGCCGCAAGATCAGGATCTTGAATATCGCATAATGTTGCCGGATGGGACTGTGCGCTGGGTCCAACGGAAAGGCCAGATCGACAACGATGAATTCGGCCGGCCGGTGCGTCTCAGCGGACTCACCTTTGATGTCACTGAGCGGAAACGGGGTGAAGAGGCTCTCCGCGCGAGTGAGGAGCGGTGGCAACTCGCGATCAACGGATCAACGGACGGGATGTGGGACTGGGATCCGCGGTCCAATAAAATATTCCTCTCGAATCGATGGAAGGTCCTGCGGGGTTATAAGGAAGAAGAAATTGGCGATGAGGCGGGAGAATGGCTGTCGAGGATTCATCCGGACGATCTGGACCGGGTGATGCGGACGGTTCAACTGTATTTCGCGAAGAGAATACCGGTCTACGAATGCGAATATCGCAGCCGCTGCAAGGACGGCAGCTATCGCTGGATCCAGGATCGAGGGCAAGCGGTCTGGGATGAACACGGACGGGTCGAGCGAATGGTCGGCTCCGAGATCGATATCACGGCGCGGCGTAGGGGGGACGAGCGGATTGCCGAGCTCAACCGCGAGCTGGGCCTGAGGGCGCAGGAACTGCAGAGCCTTGTGGAGCGGCTGAGGGACAGCGAGGCGAAGATCAAATTGATTACCAATTCGCTGCCGATCCTGATCGCGTATGTCGATGCCGAGCAACGGTATCAATTCAATAATCTCAGCTACGAGCAATGGTTCGGGCAGCCGCTCAAAAATATCACCGGCCGGCCTATCCGCGAGGTCGTCGGCGAAGCGGCCTATGAACAAGTCAGGCCGCACATCGAGCTGGTGATGTCCGGGAAGGAGCAACATTTCCAGGCCTTGATCCATTACAAGAAACTGGGGTCGAAGCACGTGGATGTCACCTATATGCCGGATCGCGTCGTCTCCGGAGAAGTTCGGGGATTTTTTGTCATGGTCAACGATGTGACCGAGCGTCGGCTGGTCGAAGAGGCCTTTAAGGACCAACTGAATCTGCTCAACACCATCACGGACAACACGCCGTCCTGCTTATTGATGATGGATGCCCAGGGCGTCGGCACGTTTGCGAACCCGGCCGCCGCGCTGATCACCGGGTATGAGCCTGAGGAATTGATCGGAAAGGTCTTGCATGACGTGATCCGCCACGCCGACTCCAACCGCTCGCCGTTTCACGCCGTGAGTCCATTCGACCGGTTACTGGTGCCGCCGGAATCGATCCGCGGATATGAAGACGAATTTCTGCATAAGGACGGTCACGCCTATCCTGTGCGCTGCGCCATACGGCCCATTTTGAAGGATGGCATGCCGGTCGGCACCGTGCTGGAAATCCAGGACATCACGAAGGAGAAGCGCGCCGAACAGGCGCTCCGCGATTTTAATGTCGAGCTCGAGCAGCGGGTGAAGCAGAGGACCGAGGAACTCGTCCGATCACAAGCGAGACTGCGCGCCCTGGCGACGGAGCTGAATCTCTCCGAACAGCGCCAACGCCGGCGCCTGTCCGAAGATCTGCACGACTATCTCGCTCAATTGCTGGTATTCGTGCGGCTGAAGCTCAATCAAGCCAAACGGTCCGGTCTGGCGACTTCCTCAGCGCAGTTTATCGCCGAAGCAGACAGTACGCTGACACAGGCTTTGACATATACGAGATCGTTGATCGCCGAACTGAGCCCGCCTGTCCTCCGGGATTTCGGACTGCTGGTCGCTTTGCAATGGCTTGCGGACCAGATGCGGCGGCATGAATTGAAGGTGTCATTGGAGCGGCACGTGGAAGACGTCTCTGTCCCGGAAGAACAGGCGGTGTTGCTGTTCCAGTCGGTGCGCGAACTCCTCATCAACGTCTCGAAGCATGCAGGAACCGATCGTGCGGTCGTGACCGTCAGCGAAATGGACGGCATGTTGTGCATCGACGTGAAGGATGAAGGCCGGGGATTTGAGATGGACGCCGACACGCAGACCGCCGACAACAACGCCGCGCCCGAGTCTTCGCATTATGGGCTGTTCAGCATCCGGGAACGGATGTGCGCGATGGGAGGAGATTTCGATCTGACATCCGCGCCGGGTCGGGGGACGCGGGCCACGCTGGTGTTGCCGCTCACACCGCCAACCGCGAATGATGAATCGGGAATGCCGAATCATGAGTTGCCGGGGGAGGCCGGAGGACCGGCGCCGAAGGCGGAAAAAGATACAATGCAAATGCTCGGTGATGATCTGTCCGCCGTCGGCGGAATCAGTCCCCGAGAATCAGTGCCCGCCTGGCAGAGGCCGTCCGGACATTCGGGATTCATGATTCAGAATTCCGCAGTGCCGCGGCGACACGCCGTTCGCGTTCTGCTGGCCGACGACCATGCGATGTTGCGGCAGGGACTTCGCAGCGTCCTCGATGCCTACGCCGATGTCGAGATCGTAGGGGAAGCCTCCGACGGAGAACAGGCGCTCTCGCTGGCCCAGTCCCTTCAGCCCGAAGTGGTGGTCATGGACGTCAATATGCCGGGACTCGATGGAATCGAAGCGACCCGGCAGCTCAGACAGGAACAGCCGACAATCTCCATCGTCGGGTTATCGGTGCACAACAATCCCCAGATCGAGCGCGCCATGCGGGAGGCGGGGGCTGCGGGGTTCCTCACCAAGGACAGCGCGGTCGAGCAACTGTATCTGGCCATTCAGCAGGCGTTGGGGCGGGGTGAGTGATCGGCCGCAGCATTCAGAATTCATCGCCTTCCAAGGTCGTAGGAATACCCAGCTCCATAAACTAGGGCTTCACCTAGTCAAACCTACCCGGGTGTCAGTCGTACACTAGGTGCGCCTGATCGGGAATTCCGAAATCTTCATCCATCTTCGGCAATCGACATCTAAATCACGACGACTGAAGGGCCGCGATGTGAACAGGTCATTCATACGTTTTCACAATTCCGAATTCAGGATTCATACAGGTGGGAGGGTTTCATGAGTGATGGCGACGCCCGCACAATTCTCAACGTGAACAATGACGAGGCGTTCCTATATGCCAAGAGGAAGATTTTGACGCGGGCCGGGCATCGCGTGCACGATGCCAAATATGGCGAAGAAGCGCTTCGCCTTGCGGCGGCCACCATGCCTGATCTCGTGCTCGTGGGCGTGAGATTGCCCGATATTTCCGGAACGGAGGTTTGCCGCCGCTTGAAGGCTGATCCGGCCACGAAACATATCATGGTAGTGCATATCTCCACCGGCGAGATCGACGGTGGCGCCGGGACGCAGATCCACGATGGAGGCGCCGACGGGTACTTGACCGAGCCTGTGCCGGCCGGTGAATTGGTGGACGCCGTTAATGCATTGTTGCATCTGGATTCGCGCGAAACGGAAAATCGGGATCCGGCGGGTCAACTTACCCTTGAAACGGCCGACAGTAAACAGACGGAACGACAGCTGCGTGAAGCCGAGCAGGCGGAAGACCGGGTCCGTGAGTTGCGGGAACGGCTCCAGTATGCCCTGGATTCAGCCGACATGGTCGCCTGGGATTGGAATCCGGACACCGACGTGATGATTCAATCGTCCAATGCATGCCGTATCCTTGGATTGCCGGACGGCACGGCGCTGCGCACGGGTAAAGATTATTTTGCTCTGATGCATCAGGACGATCAGCCGCGCGTCGTGGCTGCAATCCAACGTGCCCTGCGGGAAGGCCAGGACTACCGTGAGGAGTTTCGAGTCGTTCTGGCTGACGGCTCGGTGCGGTGGGTGGCGGATCGAGGGAGGGTGACGATCAGCGATCGCGGCAAGGCCGCCCGCATGAACGGCGTCATCCGGGATATCACGGAACTGAAAATGCGTGATATTGCCGTCCACGAAAGCGAGGCGCGTTTCCGCGCGATGTTCCATCAAGCCGCCGTAGGGATGTGTTTGATCAGTCCGGAAGGGCATCTGCTTCAAGTCAACCAAAAGCTCTGCGTTCTGCTCGGTGAAGAATCGGAGGACCTGATACACCGGAAATTGCTGGACCTCACTCATCCGTCGGACCGAACCCACAACCAAACATCCATGAACCGTTTGTTGCTGGGCGGCGCGGCTGATATGTCGATCGAGCAGCGGTTAATCCGGCGCGACGGCCGTTCCGTCTGGGTGTCCATGTATCTTGCGCTCCTGTGGGATGCGGGGGGGCGGCTTGAGCACGTGATCGGCGTCATTCAGGATATCGACGAGCGCAAACGGGCGGAGGAGGCGCTCCAGTATCAATTGACCCTCAACAAGATCATCACGGACAACGCTCCATCGATGTTGTTCATGATGGATACCCAAGGCCGCGCGACTTTCGTCAATCCCGCCATGGAGCAGATTACGGGATACGGACGGGACGAGTTGATCGGTCAGATTGTGCATGAGAAGGTTCATCACACCAAGCCCGACGGAACCCCGTATCCCTTCGAAGATTGTCCTCTGGAGCATGCCCTGCCCGTTCAGAACAGGCTGATCGGGTACGAAGACCGGTTCATACGAAAGGATGGGACTTTTTTCCCGGTGCGGTGTTCGGCGCGGCCGATTCTCCAAGACGGCGTCCTGATCGGGACGATGGTCGATGTTCAGGACATTACCCAGCAGAAACAGACGGAGGAGGCGCTGCGGGAAAGCGAGGCGCGCTTTCGCAATATGGCGGACACGGCGCCGGCCATGCTCTGGAAAACCAATGCCTCCGGCTCCTGCGTGTTTCTTAGCCGGGCTTGGTATGAATTTATTGGACAAGCCTCCGATACAGGATTGGATCATAGCCGGTTCCTCGCGATTCACCCGGACGATCGCGAGCGAGTTCAACGATTGTTTTACGCCGCGACCTCCAAGCGCGAGCCGTTCTCGGTGGATTATCGGGTGCGTCGAGCCGACGGAGAATATCGGTGGGCCAGCGACAGCGGACGGCCGCGTGTGTCGGACGCGGGGGAATTCGAGGGATATATCGGTTCCATGATTGACATCACCGAGCGCAAGCAGGCTGAAAAACAACTTCACCTGTTGAATGCCGGTCTGGAACGGCGGGTAGCCGACCGAACGAGAGACCTTGTTCACTCTCAAAACCGCTTGCGGAAGCTCGCGTCGGATCTGAGCATCGCGGAACAGCGCGAGCGGCGCCGCGTAGCAGGAGAATTGCACGATTATCTCGCCCAGTTGCTGGTCGCAACGAGGATGAAACTGAGCCAAGGACGCCAGGCGCGTTCGGCGGCGAAGCAGGCGGAGGTCTTTGCCGAAGTGGACCATATGCTGGACCAGTCGCTGACCTACACGCGGACGCTGGTCGCGCAATTGAGCCCGTCTGTATTGCACGAATTCGGGCTTGCGGCGGCATTGAAATGGCTGGGAGACCAGATGCCGCGGCACGGTCTGACGGTCGAGTCCCA
>DASSBQ010000185.1:0-4805 GCA_035698625.1 Nitrospiraceae bacterium | reverse complement strand
GCAGTCGGCATCATTCCGGATAATCGGGGCCGCCTCCAGGTCAACGAACATTTCCAAACGTCCGTATCGCACATCTACGCCACCGGCGATATCATCGGGTTTCCCGCCCTTGCCTCCACCTCGATGCAGCAGGGGCGCCATGCCGCGTGCCATGCTTTCGGCCTGCCCTGTTCCACGAAGAACGAACTCATGCCGTACGGCATCTATTCCATTCCTGAAATCTCCATGGTGGGGCCCAATGAAGAGGAGTTGACCAAAAACGGCGTGCCGTACGCCGTCGGAGTCGCGCGCTATCGAGAAATCGCGAGGGGGCAGCTGATCGGCGATGATATCGGCATGCTCAAACTGCTGTTTCACAACAAGACTCGAGAACTCTTAGGCGTCCATGCGATCGGCGATGGAGCCACGGAACTGATCCACATCGGTCAAGCGGTCATGGCCCATCACGGCGTGGTCGATTACTTTGTCGATACCGTTTTTAACTATCCGACCCTGGCTGAATGCTATCGCGTGGCCGCGCTGGACGGAATCAACAGGATGCCGAGACCATGGGCGCCCCAACCGTGACTCGCCGTCGCTCGTGTCTCGTACGCCAAAGTGAGACGGGGTGATTGTGCGATTTTGGTGGTATTCACGTCACCAAATCACGAGATCACGAAATCGTACTTGCTCTCAGTTACGAGGCTGACAGAAGGACCATCCGGATGTCGTTTTCCAACCACCTCCGCAAACTCGCACAACCGATCTGGCGCGCTCAGTTGACGCATCCTTTCGTGGTCGCCCTCGGCAACGGTACACTGCCCGAACGGAAATTTCGGTATTACATTCTGCAGGACGCCCGCTTCCTTGCCGATCTCGCGCGCGTCTTTGCTGCGGCGGCGCAACGGGCGCCGGATTCGGAGTCCGCCCTACGTTTCGCAAAATTGGCCGAAGAGACGATCACGGTGGAACGCAGCCTGCACGAGAGCTACGGAGATCGATGGAAACTGAGCCGGCAGCAGATGTCCGCGGTGCCGATGGCGCCGACCAACTATGGGTATACGCGTCACATGCTGGCCGTCGCAGCAAGCGGAACCGCCGCCGAGATCGCCGTCGTCGCTCTCCCCTGCGCCTGGATTTACTGCGTCGTCGGCAAGCATCTCCTGAAAAACGGCCGTCCCGGCCCCAAGCATCCCTATCGGGACTGGCTGCTGCTCTATGCGTCTCCCGAATTTGAAGCGGTGCAGGTGTGGATGCGGCGGCAGGTCGATCGCTGGGCGAGAAGGGCGGGACAGGATGAAAAGCGCCGGATGGAGGAAGCGTTCCTCATCAGTTCGCGCTATGAATGGATGTTCTGGGAGATGGCGTGGAAAGAAGAGAAGTGGCCGGTGTGATTCCGCGGTTCAGTGATGCGTTCCTGTGCGCGCTCGCAAAGCTGCTATAGAGGTCTCGGCTGACGAAGGGGAATCGGCAATCGCTGCTTTCGCGCTACGCAGCCTCGTCTAGCTGCTGTAGAGAAGAAGTGGTGGCCCTGGCTGACGAACGGTGCGCCCAGCCGGTGTTGGCCGCGATGCGATCCATCGCCTGTGCCATTTCAGTGGGGCTCAACTGCGTCGCTGCGCGTTACGGACTACCGGAACGCTGTCAGCCACGGCTATCATCACCATCTCCGCCACGGCCAAACCTCTGCGCGCATCCGTTCCAGCCAAGGCGAGAGAAAGATGGTCTGAAGTTTGGAGTTTCCGATCAGGTCGCGCCAGACTGACTTGGCAAGGAATGGTACGACTTTGACTCAGCACAGCGATCTTACACAAAGCAGGGCACGGGTTACGATATGCGAGCGGCATCGGCCGGCCGATGCCGCTCCAAAGGCAAACCAGTACTTTCGCGACGACGAAACTCATCCGCGATGACGGCAATGTACCAGTGGACGCGGTGAACGCGCCGGCCTTTCCGGTACTACCTCGAGACGGGGTCAGCCCGCCTTTCGGTATTCCCCCCGGCTTTCAAACGACTCTGATCCCCAGTCGGGTTCTGCTTCCCCGATCATCGTGGAGTCGCTTTCCTGCGTGACGGATGCCCACACGGCGATGGCAAGGACCAGGATTGTCAATGAGCCGAGTGCGATAACCGGCAGAGCACCCATTTCAATAACTGGCATATTGACCTCCTCTGTGTGAGAGTGTCTTTACATTTATGCTAGTCCTCCGCCCGTCCTGATGCTACCCGGGAAATGCCGGGGGTAAGTTATGGTAGGCGGAAGGTTCTCTTCCCTCGCAGCCATAGGCTCCGCACTCGCCGACGCTTGCGTCTAAACTTGCTGCATTCTACGCTGTGGCGAAACGCAGCTTCGAACAGTAGACGCCACCACGTGGACTGGACGCATGGGCTCCTTTGATCCGAAACCCCAGCGGCGCCATGATAACGCTATGAGAGCCTTCCCGCCTGTCGATTGTGGTTTAGTATCGCCGAGGCCCTGTCCTGCCTCCCTCATTCTTCCGCAATCCACGCTGACGAGGCTCGCGTATAGTGCCAGCAATCGAGAATCCGCCATTCTCAGCCCCCTCAAATAAGAGGTAAGAGATCAGCGTATCAACAGGCGGCTGAACTGTTTGGAGTAACTTCAAATTCGTAAAGTTAGGGGATCTTGTGCGACGGATAACCAGATACCGGCTAAAGCTCCCTCGCAATATTACTGGTCGGATTTCGGCTTTGGCCGGACCAAATTGGGCCATACCGATCGAGCCGCAGGGCGGATCATCGAGGCTGCGATAAGAAGGAATAATACGGTGGAAAAGCAAACGGATAGGCGGAGGTCAGCCAAACAGGTCAGCCGCGGAAAGGCATTAGCCTGCTTCGAAGATGACGAGCCAGGCGAGACCAAGCCACAAGGCCGCGATCCAGACCCAGATCAGTGGATGAATCAAGCGAGCCAGCAAGCCCCAGCGAAATGGTTCATCACCCTGCCCCAATAGACTCTGTAGCCGCTTCGGAGGATGACCGGTCGGATCCAGCTTGCGCGCTTCCATGCACTCCTCCAGTTGCCGTAATCGGGTGTGCGGTGACAAATGCAATAGCAATGCCGCAAAATCAGGCCAAGCCGCTCCCTCTTCGTTCACAGAATGGTGCTCCGACCGGTGAGGCGCACAGCTTTGGTGACAAACGCGCCCACACGAGATCGCGGCTCTGCGTGATTTGCTCGCATGTTGCTTTCCCACGATGTTATTGTCGGCTGTTTGGGTCGACATCTGAACATGCCGCTTCGATCCGGGCTCAATGATCCGGCGGCCGATCGTCCATGTCTGGACAGGGCTCTCGGGCCGGGTATAATGGAAATTCTCAACGACCCGACGTAAATTACGTATCTATGCATCGCCTTCTACCGGCTCTCGCCGCGCTGATGATCTGGGCCGATTCCGCCCTGGCGCTGTCGCAATACGAGGAACGTCTTAGGGAACTCGCCGAGGGCGTGATTTCCGAAGCCGCAAAGAGCAACGCATCCAGGCTTGCCGTTGTCGATTTTGCGGACCAGAAGGGCAATGTCACCGCGGTGGGTCAGTTCCTGTCCGAGGAACTCGGCACGCAACTCCTGGTCGTGGGAGAGGTGGCGGTGGTGGATCGTACATTGCTGGTCGCGACCATGGCAAAACACCGACTCAGCCGTCTTGACGCGAAGCAAATCAAGGCCGTGCGGCGGGTCGCGAAAGCACTCCGCGTCGATCTATTCGTAGTCGGGTCGTTTATCGAAACGCCCGAAGGTCTTCAGGTCACGGCAAAATTGATCCGGCCGCAGACGGTTCAGGCGACCGGCGCGGCTCGCAGCATCGTCCCGAAAACCGGCCCTCTGGTGGCCTTTTTCAAACCGCCGCCTCTGCCGGCGGCTCCGGCAGTTCCCAAGGAGCCGGAACTTCCGCCCACGCGGATGCCGACCCATGCGAACGATGTCTACGCCATGACCGTCACCGGAACGGAACAGCACGGCCGGCATATCGGCCTTGAGATGACGTTGGAAAATCGCTCGCCGCGGGATATAAAAATCCATTGTCAATTGCAGGATACCTATGTGAAAGATGAACGCGGCGGCGAATGGCGGCAAAATATCTCCGAAAGCCGCGACGGCTTATGCGTGCGGGGCATGGAACTGGCTCCCGGGAAGAAGGCGCAGGTTGTGCTGTCCTTTCCGGTGGAGGACCGGCAGCCGGGCTCGACGCTCAGCCTGCACTTTCATGAAACGTCTCCTCGCCACGATGTCGTCTTTTCAATCGACGGCTTAAAACTCGGCAGACAGCAACCGGACCTCAAGCCGGCTGATCCTGCGGAAGAAAAGGCGCCGTCTGCTCACTAAGATAATCTGGTAAACCCTCACTATGATTAGACAAGCGCTCACCATCGCGGGATCGGATTCCAGCGGCGGCGCCGGTATCCAAGCCGACATTAAATCCATGTCCGCCAACGGGGTCTATGCGATGTCGGTTGTGACGGCCATTACAGCTCAAAACACCGAAGAAGTGACGGACGTGTTCGAACTCCCGATTTCCGTCATTGCCGCGCAACTCGACGCCATCTTCGACGATTTTGACGTCTCGGCCGTCAAGACCGGCATGTTGGCTTCTACGGATATCATTCGAGTCGTCGTCGCGATGTTGCGCACACAGGCCCAGCCGAATCTCGTGGTTGATCCCGTCATGGTCAGTAAGAGCGGACGCGCGTTGCTGAAGCCGGACGCCGTGGACGCGTTGAAAAAGGATTTGCTGCCGTTGGCCCTGATCGTGACGCCCAACGTTCATGAAGCCCAGCAATTGTCCGGCATCGAGATCACCACCCTG
>DASSBQ010000184.1:0-9431 GCA_035698625.1 Nitrospiraceae bacterium | reverse complement strand
GATATGGATAGCATGGTGGGGAAAGACTTCGAGGCCGGCCTTGCCAATTTGAAGGTGATCACTGAGAGGACAGCGGCGGCGGCCGGGACGCAGGAGGTGCATGCGCTGACACATTCTGTCGCGCCTGAGTCTTGACAGGGTGGTCGGGATATTCATGGAGGAATGCGGATGAAATACATGTTGCTGATTTATGGGGACGAGCAGGCGTTGAGCGAGACTGAGCGTGAGGACTGCTACAAAGAATCCACGCAGCTCGCGTTGCAGCTGCACTCGAACGGCCAGTACGTGGCGGCCAATCCGCTGCATCCGACCGCCATGGCGACCAGCGTCAGAATGCGAGACGGCAAACGAGTAGTGACCGATGGTCCGTTCGCGGAGACGCGCGAACAGTTGGGCGGCTACTTTCTCATTGATGCCAAGAATTTGGATGAGGCGCTTGCGATCGCGGCACGGATTCCCATGGCACGCCAAGGAACGGTCGAGGTCAGGCCGGTCATAGAGATCCCGGGCCTGCCCGGCTGACAGAATGTTGAAAATGGCCGCCAGCTGCGTTCTCAGAAGACACTGGGCGCTCACCGACTCGCGCCCGTGCGCAAACATGAGACGACTTATTCGTCGTCTCGCGCACCTCAGAGGCTCGACGTACAGTGAAGAGTACGCCTTGCCTCTTCGCTAGCTGTGGCCTTGCCTGCGGAGAGACGCGTCTTGGCGCGTCGGGGATGGGCGGGTGAGAACAGCGACTATTTTGAACATCCTGACGGTTGAAGAAGCCTATCAGCGTGAAGCGCACTCGTGACAAAGCAAGGAGCCGACTTCATCCAAAAGAAAGGGAAAGGATATGCAGAAGATTACCCCTTGCCTGTGGTTTGACGATCAAGCCGAAGAAGCGGCGAAGTTTTATGTGTCGATTTTCAAGCATTCCAAGCTTGGAGCGATCACTCACTACGGAGATGCAGGCGCGGAAGTTTCCGGCAGACCGAAGGGTTCGGTCATGACCGTGGCGTTTGAGATCGAGGGACAGGAGTTCCTGGCGTTAAACGGCGGTCCTATCTTCAAGTTTACTGAAGCCGTGTCTTTCATGGTGCAATGCGAGACTCAGAAGGAAATAGATGAAATGTGGAAAAAGCTGTCCGAGGGAGGAGAAGAAGGACAGTGCGGTTGGTTGAAAGACAAGTATGGGCTGTCGTGGCAGATTATCACGCCCGGGTGGGACACGATGATCACGGACAAAGATGCCGAAAAATCCGAGCGAGTCATGAAGGCGATTCTGACAATGAAGAAGCCGGACCTCAAGGCAATCAAACAAGCCTACGAGGGCCGGTAGTCCCCGTCAGCGATCCTCCAAGCGGAGAACGTCTGCAACAAATGCAATCCGGAGGCAGAGTCATGAAATTCATGCTGCTGGTTCACCATGACGAAGAAGCGTTCGGTAAGTTCAGCGAGACGAAGCGAACGGACATGCTCGCGGAATCCATCCAGCTGTGTCATCAACTCCACGCCGGCAATCAATACCTCAGCGCCTCGCCGCTGCAGCCGACATCCACGGCGACCATCGTCCGAGTGCGTGACGGCAAGCCGTTCGTGACGGACGGCCCGTTTATCGAAACGCGGGAGCAGATCGCCGGCTATTTTCTTGTCGAAGCGAAGGATCATGACGAGGCCGTCGCCATTGCCGCTCGAGTCCCAGGGGCGCGTATCGGCACCGTTGAAGTGCGGCCGGTGAGAGAGGTCGCCGGATTGCCGCGGTGAAGAGGGCGCGGCGGCGCATTGAAGTGTGAGCGGGAATCGAGGAAGCAACCATGCAACGGGATGAACGAGAAATACGTGAGTTGGTGTCGACCTGGATGACGGCAACCAAGGCGGGTGATATCGATACGGTTCTGAGCCTGATGGCCGAAGACGTCGTCTTTCTGCTGCCCGGCCGGCCGCCAATGATAGGAAAGGCGGCGTTTGCGTCGACTGCGAAAGGTCAGGCTGGTGAAGAGGGGCCGCGTTTCGACGGCACGAGTGAGATTCAAGAGATCGAGGTCCTTGGAGACTGGGCTTTTATGTGGACCAAGTTATCAGTCGTCGTGATCCCGCCAGGCGGGGCTCCCTCGATGACCCGCGCCGGGCACACGCTGTCCATCCTCAAGAAGATCAATGGGAAATGGCTGCTGGCGCGCGATGCGAACATGCTGGCCCCCGTCTAGCCTGGCAGCACCCACGGGAGTAGTGAGGCTCGGGGGGCATGTCGATTTTGCAGACTCTGTTCGACAACTATACAGAGCGGTCGGCGATCCGAAGGCCGGCTCTTCATCTTAGATCAAAAGGAGATATGACCATGCGATTCATGATCCTCGTCAAAGCCACGAAAAACTCCGAAGCGGGTATGCCTCCGAGCAAGGAACTCCTCGCCGCCATGATGAAATACAACGAGGACCTGATGAAGGCCGGCGTGATGTTCGCGGGCGAGGGACTTCAGCCAAGTTCGAAGGGGGCGCGCGTCAAGTTCTCCGGAAGCACGCGCACCGTGACCGACGGGCCGTTCGCCGAGACGAAGGACCTCATTGCCGGCTTCTGGCTGTGGCGGTGCAAGTCGAAGGAAGAGGCGGTCGAGTGGGTGAAACGCTGCCCCAATCCGATGCCCGGCGAGGAATCCGAGATCGAGATTCGTCAGATCTTCGAAGCGGAGGACTTCGGAGCCGAGTTCACGCCTGAACTCAAACAGCAAGAGGAGCGCCTGCGTGCAGCTCAAGAAGCCGCGAAGCGTGGCTGACCTGCTCCATGGCCGGAGGGGACTCGGAGGCTCGGAGGCTCGGAGGACGTTCGATGACTTCTGAAAGAGGCATTCCGTGATGACCGCGGGTGGAAAAATGGTGTGGACCGGTCGGGTGATTTCAGGCCTTCTCTCGCTCCTGTTCGCGATGAGCGCAATCATGAAGTTCAGGGGTGGCGCCGAAGTGGGGGAGGGGATGGCACATCTGGGATTGTCTGAATCGTTGATCGTGCCGCTCGGCATTCTCGAAATCTCGTGCGTCGGGATCTATTTGATTCCCGCGACGTCGATCATGGGAGCGATTCTCTTGACCGGCTACCTCGGCGGAGCCATTTTGGCCCACGTGCGGGTCGGCGATCCATTCTTCTTCCAGATCGTGATGGGGATCGGCGTGTGGTTCGGTCTCTATCTTCGAGACAAACGATTGCGGGATCTCATTCCACTGAAGACTCATCGCGCTGTCGATTTGACGGCTCCTCCATCGACAAGGATGTAGAGCGGCCGAGGCGATGACGACGGGCCCCTCCGTTATCACGGCGACCTGTGATCAAACGTGGAAAGGAGCGCGTATGGCGACGAAACTTTTTCTGAATCTGCCGGTGCAGGATCTTCAGAAGTCGATCGACTTCTTTACGGAACTTGGCTTCTCATTCAATCCTCAATTTACCGACGAGACAGCCACCTGCATGATCGTAAGCGACGATATCTTCGTCATGTTGTTGACCTATACGAAGTTCAAGAGCTTCACGCCGAAACCGATCTGTGATGCCACGAAAAGCACGGAGGTGCTCGTGTGTTTGTCTTGCGAGCGCCGGGGCCAAGTAGACGACATGGTTCGCAAGGCGCTCGCGGCCGGCGGGACCATCTATAGTCAGCCGCAGGATCATGGGTTCATGTATGCCCACGGATTTCAGGATCTCGACGGGCACATTTGGGAGTTAGTCTATATGGAGCCGAGCGCCATAGAGAAACAATAGGTCCGCCGGAGACCCGCACGAAATTCAGAAAGGAGCACGCGATGAGTCAGGTACGGCTACTCGTTGGAACACGGAAAGGGGCATTCATCATCACGTCGGATGGAGCGCGCAAGCATTGGCAGGTGAACGGCCCATTGTTCGGAGGCTGGGAGATGTACCACCTCAAGGGATCGCCGGCCGACTCGAATCGACTCTATGCGTCACAGACAAGCGGCTGGTTCGGACAGATCATTCAACGCTCGGATGACGGGGGCAAGACCTGGTATCAGCCTGGAACTCCTCCAGGCGAACCGACGACCACTCCCGACGGCATGCCGAAGGGCGAGAGCAACAAGTTCATGTACGACACATCCGCGGAAACGGGGAAACCGCTCACGACGCACCAGCATTATGACGGCACGCAGCGTCCATGGGAGTTCAAACGAGTCTGGCATCTCGAACCCTCGCCGTCCGATCCGGACACGGTGTACGCCGGAGTCGAAGACGCCGCCTTGTTTCGATCCGCCGACGGCGGCCGGACGTGGCAGGAACTGGCCGGGCTGCGCAGCGCCAAAGGCCACCTCTGGCAACCAGGCGCGGGCGGAATGTGCTTGCACACAATCGTATTGGACGAGGGGCATCCCGAAAGAATCGTCATTGCGATCTCGGCAGCAGGGGTGTTCCGGAGCGACGATGCCGGCAAGACATGGCGGCCGGTGAACAAGGGCCTGAAGTCGCAGTTTGAGCTCCCGGACTCGGATGCCGACGTCGGTCACTGCGTCCACCGCATCGCCATGCACCCGACCCGTCCGAACGTGTGGTTCATGCAGAAGCACTGGGACGTCATGCGAAGCGATGATGCCGGCGAATCGTGGCACGAGGTAAGCGGGGACCTGCCGTCCGACTTTGGATTCCCGATCGCCGTGCACGCGCATCAGCCGGAGACGATTTACGTAGTGCCGATCAAGAGCGACTCGGAACATTATCCGCCCGACGGCAAACTACGGGTGTACCGCAGCCGAACGGGCGGCCATGAATGGGAGGCGCTTACGAAGGGCCTGCCGCAGCAGAACTGCTACGTCAACGTGCTGCGGGACTCGATGGCCGTGGACTCGCTCGATCCCTGCGGCCTGTACTTCGGGACCACCGGCGGACAAGTTTACGGATCGGCCGACGGCGGTGACACCTGGAATCCCATCGTCCGGGATCTGCCGGCGGTGTGCTCCGTCGAGGTCCAGGTGCTGTAGCGAGCGCTGGAAGCATCATCGCTCTACGGAAAGGAATCGATCATGCAGAACAATCACGCCGTTCTTGTGGCTCCGGATGGTAAAAATCGACATTGCACGCCTGCAGCAGGCCGCCTATGAAGATCGTAAGCGGGGGAGCAGCAGTATGATCATCATTGAGTATCACGCTCTGCAGGAAACCGGAGCCCTATGATTCGCGTCGTACTGCCGGCACATTTGCGGACTCTGGCGCGCGTCACCGGCGAGGTTGCAGTGAATGTCGAGGGACGAGCGACACCACGCTTGATTCTTGACGCGCTCGAAGCACGCTATCCGATGCTGCGAGGGACGATTCGCGACCACATCACGCACAAACGTCGCCCGTTCGTGAGATATTTTGCCTGCGGGGAGGACCTGTCACATGGCTCCCCGGATACTCCGGTGCCCGAGGCGGTTATCTCGGGAACTGAGCCCTTTTTGATCGTGGGGGCCATGGCGGGCGGCTAAGTCTCATGTGTCAGGCAAGCGATCAGCGATGCCTTGGATGTGCAGTTTCGCGGCGACTCGTCCGTTTCTGATTCGAAGACATTCAAAGCGGACAAAACGGCTAACCAATAAAGAGGAGACCCATGAGCGCAAAAGTCAAAACTGAATCCAAGGCGCAATCCAAGGCTTCGCCGAAGCGGCCTAAAGCGTCGAGCATCGTCTGGTTTGAAATTCCCGCAGACAATCCCGACAGGGCAAAGAAGTTTTACGGTTCATTGTTTGGCTGGAAGATCGGGAAGTTTCCCGGGATGACGGATTATTGGCACATCGACACCGGCGGCGGCGACGGCACGCCCGACGGCGGGATGATGACGCGCAAGCATCCCGATCAGCCGATCACCAACTATGTGGCGGTGGAATCGGTGGACAAATCTGCGGTCAAAGTGGAGAAGCTCGGCGGCACAATCTGCAAATCCAAGACGGCGGTGCCGCAAATGGGCTACTTCGTCATCTGCCGGGACACGGAAGGCAATGAGTTCGCACTGTGGGAAGTGAACGATCGGGCCAAGTAGCACTGAGGAGGTGTGTTGAGAAAGACGCGGAGCCATTGAGGACTCGTAGTCGAAATTCGGCCTTGAACGAGCGACCAGCGAAAGGGCGCCGTCGTCTGCCGCCAAGGAAGGACAATATGAAAGAGCGCTGCCTTGGATACCCGGATGAACCGGTCAAGACGGTCGCTCGGCACGAGTATGGTGACAGGTAAGCCAATTGCTCACTACCAACCAATAACCAACTAGGAGGCATCTATGCGGCTCACGTCGATTACATTGATCTTTCTGTGCCTGATCATGATCGCGGTTCCTGCTTCGGCCAAAGACAAGAAGGCAGAGAAACAGATGGACCCCCAGGAGATGATGGAGGCCTACAAGAAACTGGCGACTCCCGGCGAGCCTCACAAGCAGCTCGCAAGTTTGGCCGGCAGCTGGACCACACAGACCAAGGAATGGATGGAACCGGGCAAGCCGCCGATGGAATCCACCGGTTCGGTTGAAATGAAGACTTTATTAGACGGGCGGTTCCTTCAGCAGGAATTCACCGGCAACATGATGGGACAACCCTACTCCGGCATAGGGACCACCGGATACGACAACCTTCGCAAGCGCTATGTCTCGACATGGATGGACTCCATGGGCACAGGGATCTTCACGATGGAGGGCACGGCCGGTTCCGACGGCAAGATCATCACGCTGAAGGGTCAGCACGCCGAATTGGGCGGAGGACAGATGTCTCATCGCGCCGTCTGGACACTGGTGGAACCGAATACCCAGACCTTTGTGATGTACGGCACGCACAAGGGCGGCAAAGAGATGAAGATGATGGAAATCACCTATAACAGAAAACAGTAAACCGGGAGACGACGGCCGTCATCTGCGTCACCGGAGCGGGCGCGGGACGGCCGGCGGCGGGCTCGTCAAGCGGCTTAGGTCCGCACACGGTGTTCCGCGCGGCGTACGTCTCGTCCGAAAAAGCGGGCGTACGCGCGCGCGGAACGTGCCGCCGTCACTGCAACCAACTTGGTACCAGGGCCCAACGCTCAAGAGCTCGTGTAGAGGTGTCGCGTCGACTTAGTTGCATCAGACCCCCCTCATCGGTCGATTGGAACGAGCCGGCTGCCGAAGAACATCGAGAACAAAACAAACCGGAAGGGAGCGCACCATGAAGAACAAAGTCGTGCTGTTTGAAATTCCGGCGTCGGATCTTAGCAAGGCAAAGGACTTTTATGAGAAGGTGTTCGATTGGAAAATTGAGCTGTGGCGCGATGAAGGGGCCATGGCCTACACAACGGCCGTGGATAAAGACGACAATCCAATCGAGCCCGGAGGCATCAACGGGGGTTTCTACAAACGCAAATCCACAGATGACCGCGCCTCATTCGGCGTACAAACGGATTCCATTGACCAAACGCTGCAGGCAATCGAGAAAGCGGGAGGGAAAGTGATTTCGCCGAAACACTCAATCGGAGAGTGGGGATTCATGGCGGACTTTGCCGACCCGGAGGGCAACGTCATCACGCTTTGGGAGAAATCGCAGAAATAGATCCACAGTTGAAAGAATCGTAAAAGAAGACACCCATGCAAATCCAACCCTACTTGTTTTTTGAAGGTCGTTGCGAAGAGGCGGCGCGGTTCTACCAGGAGGCGCTCGGCGCGAAAATCGAGGCGCTCATGCATTATAAGGATAGTCCCGAGCCCGGGATGTGCCCGTCCCGGATGGGAACAAAGTGATGCATATGAGCTTGCGCATCGGTGACCAAATAGTGATGGCGTCGGACGGTCGCTGCGAAGGATCACCGACCTTCCAAGGATTCTCGCTCTCGCTCTCTGTGGCCGGCGAAGGAGAGGCCGAGCGCTTGGTTGCGGCGTTGCCCGCGGAACGGCGCGTCTTGGCGCGCCGGGGTTGGGCGGGTGAGACCTGACGGCGGACAGGTGCAGGCGCCCTTGACCAAGGCCTTCCTTTCGCCGCGTTTCGGGATGGTCGCGGATCGTTTCGGCGTGCCCTGGATGATCCCATGTGGCGCCGTGAGAGCGGCGAGATGTGCCGAAAATCTACGGGGGCAGTTGTGTATCACATGCCGATGCCGCCGATAGTTTCATTGCCGGAGGACAGATAATGTTAAGCGGCGCAGGTGACGGCGGCGATCGGCCCTTACCGATCGATATGTTATTTAGCAGGCCGGCGGAAGCGCGCCCGGACGCCTGTTCGACCTTATAGTGTGCGCTGCCGGATCTGCGTAGGAGGTCCCAATGCTCGGAAATAAAAACGCCATTGCGACAATTGCGGTCAAGGACATGAACGTAGCCGCCAGATTCTATGAGGGGACCCTTGGGCTGACACCATTGCCTGCCGTGCCCGGAGTTCTTTCATACAAGAGTGGAAATTCCACAGTGCTGGTATATGAGTCGCAGTACGCACGAACCAACAAGGCGACAGCTGCGACCTGGGCGGTCGGAGATGACGTCGAGGGAGTCGTGAAATCCCTCAAGGCAAAGGGCGTCACGTTTGAACGGTATGACTTGCCTGGAACCACGCAAACGGATGATGTGCTCGTTTCGGGAAAGATAAAGGCCGCTTGGTTCAAGGATCCGGACGGCAACATCCTCCAGCTCGTCAACGGTTGACGCAACCGAAGGAGAATGCATATGCGCTATGTCGATGGGTTTGTTCTGCCGGTCCCGAAGAAAAATTTGCCAGCCTACCGCCGGATGGCTGAGAAGGCGGGAAAGATCTGGCGGGAACACGGGGCGCTGGATTATAAGGAATGTGCCGGCGATGATCTGAATGTGAAATGCGGCGTGCCGTTTCCACGCCAGATCAAGCTCAAGCCGGGCGAGACGGTCGTGTTCGCCTATATCGTGTTCAAGTCGCGGGCGCATCGCGATCGCGTCAATGCCAAGGTGATGAAGGACCCTCGGCTGGCTGCTTCGATGAACGGAAAGTCGATGCCCTTCGATGCGAAACGCATGGTCTACGGCGGATTCACCGTGTTGGTCGATGCCTGAAGATGAATTCCGTTCCTCTTCAAAGAAAGGTCGCCCTGGTCGCCGGTGGAACGCGGGGCGCGGGTCGAGGGATCGCCATCGAACTGGGCGCGGCAGGGGCGACCGTCTATGTGACGGGACGCACCACGCGCGAGCGACCATCCGAATATGCCCGTCCGGAAACCATAGAAGAAACGGCGGAGCTTGTGTCCGCATCCGGCGGCGCCGGCATAGCGGTGCAGGTCGATCATCTGGTCGCGGAGGAAGTGGAGAAGTTGGTCGCTCGCATCCGAGCCGAGCAAGGCCGTCTTGATGTGATCGTCAATGATATCTGGGGCGGAGAAAAGCTCAAGGAATGGGACCAATCCGTCTGGAAGCATGATCTCCAGAACGGCTTGCGCTTGCTGAGGCTCGGCATCGAGACGCATCTGATCACGGCGCATTATGCTCTGCCGCTGATGATCGA
>DASSBQ010000183.1:0-19919 GCA_035698625.1 Nitrospiraceae bacterium | reverse complement strand
CCGTTGCCCCATTATTATCCCGATGCGCTTACCTTTCGATAAGACTCCGGTGTCGTCCGGCCGACCTCGTTCCTATCCACGCCGAGCCAATGCGCCACAAGCGGAATCGACGTTCCCTGCAACAACACGGAGGTCAGTACGATAAAGAAGACGAGATGAAAGAAAAGGTCCGCCTGGGGCAAGCCCGCGACCAGAGGAAACGTCGCTAGAATAATAGGCACCGCGCCGCGCAGACCTACCCATGCGACCAACGCCTGTTCCGTCACTGGCATTCCAGTCCACCACAAGAGGCTGAACGTCGCCACCGGACGGGCAACCACCATGAGAAACACCGAGAGCAGCAGCCCCACGCCCAACACCGGCTCCAAGTGTGAAGGAAACACTTGGAGGCCCAACGTCAGGAACATGAGAATCTGCATCAACCAAGCCAATCCTTCATGGAACCCTTTCAACGAACGTTTGTGCCGGAACCTGCTGTTGCCCATATGGATGCCGGCCAGGTAGACAGCCAAGAACCCGTTCCCACCGACCGAGGCGGTGATGCCATACGCGAACAAGACCAGCGACAACGACAACACGGCATACAGTCCCGGGTAATCGAGCCGAATATGATCCACAATGGCGACCATGACTCGTCCAAGCCCGTACCCCATGATCGTTCCCACGGTCATCTGGACCAGGAACATCACCACCAGATCGCCCCAGGATCGACTGGCATCTTGCAGAAGGCCGATCATTCCGATCGTCAAGAAGACGGCCATTGGATCGTTACTGCCGGACTCCACCTCCAGCAACTCTTTCAAATGCCCGCGCAGTGTGATGCCTCTGGATCGCAAGACGGCAAAGACAGCCGCCGCATCGGTCGACGACACGATCGACCCGAGCAGCATGCCTTCAAGAAAACTGAAGCCCAGGACCAAATTCGCGAACCATCCGACCAATAATGCCGTAACGACCACACCCAGCGTGGACAGCGGCACGGCTTTCCAAATAATCGGACGGGTGCGCTGCCAATCAGTGTCGTATCCTCCCGCGAACAGGATAAAGGATAGCGCCAGCACTCCGAGCGATTGGGCGACCCACGGATAGTCGAACTGAATGCCGCCGGGCCCGTCGGAGCCGGCCATCATGCCGATCACCAAAAACAGAATCAGCGCCGGGACGCCGATGCGAGCCGACGCCAGGCTGCCCATGACACTGAGCAACAGAAGAATCGAAGCGCCGAGCAATACATACTCAATGGGCATACCGGTCCCTGTCATCCCCTCATGAACATGGTCGCGAAAGCGGGTGGGTTGGAAGCGTCCGCGTCAATACCGGATCAACGCGGACGCGTAATGCCGAGCTTCTGCATCTTCGACTGCAGAGTCGTCCGTTTCATATCAAGCCGGGCCGCCGCGCCGTCCCGTCCGCCGATGACCCAATCAGACTCGCGCAGCGCCCTGAGAATATGGTCGCGCTCCGCCTGCTCCAGGCTCGTGCTCGCGGCGTTGATCCCATTCGGCGGCCGCTTGAGCTCGGTCAGCGGCACAAAGAGAGCGTGCCCTTGCGTGAGGATCACGGCCCGCTCGATAAAATTCTCGAGCTCCCGGACATTGCCCGGCCAGGGATACGCCTGCAGCGCTTTCATGGCATCGGCCGGAATGGATTCAATCGGTTTCTTCATGCGCACGGCGAATTTTTGAGCGAAATGGCGAACGAGCGGCGGGATGTCCTCCATGCGATCCCGTAGAGGCGGTACGGTGATGGGAAACACATTCAACCGATAGTATAGATCGGCACGGAATGTCTGCTCCTCGATCATCCGCGCCAGATCCCGATGAGTCGCGGCCACGACGCGGACATCGACTCGGATCGTCTTGGTGCCGCCGAGTCGTTCAAATTCCTGCTCTTGCAGCACGCGCAGCAATTTGACCTGCAGCTCCAACGGAATTTCTCCGACTTCATCGAGAAAGATGGTCCCGTGATCGGCCAGCTCGAACCGTCCGATTTTCGTGCCGATCGCGCCGGTGAACGCACCTCGTTCATGACCGAATAATTCGCTTTCCAGCAGGCCGGTCGGAATCGCGGCGCAATTGAGCTTGACGAACGTGCGGGCGCGCCGCTCGCTCAGGTTATGCAGCGCCCGCGCGACCAACTCCTTGCCGCTGCCCGTTTCTCCAAGAATGAGCACGGTCGAATCGGTGGGCGCGACGGTCTGCACTTCTTTCAGCACCTGACGGAGTGGCCGGCTCTCCCCGACGATTTCCTCGAAATTATAGTCGGTCTGGATCTCCCGCTCGAGGTAGAGCTTCTCTTCGGCCAACCTGTTTTTGAGCTGGGCGATCTCTTTGTAGGCCAGCGCGTTCTCGACGGCGATGGCGACTTGCTGCGCCACCTGGCTCAGCAACTCGACGTCCTCGGCCGCGAAGCCGTCGTCTCGTCTTCGCCCGATATTCAGCGCCCCCAGGACGCGGTTATGAGACAGAAGCGGCAGGCTGCAAAACGATTTCACGCCGCGCGCCAGCAACCGGCGTGCGATCTCGGAATCTGCGGACATGGCTTTCAAATCCGCTTCCCGGAACAGCGCCGGCTCCCGCTTCGCGATGGCCGCCGAGCAAGGCGACTGCGTCGGCATGTCCTCCCGACCTTCTTCGATGAAGCTTTCATTTGTGGCGAAGTCCAGAACATGGATCCGCCACTGGTTCGTCTCCGAATCCGACAGCAAGAGGCTTGAGCCGTCGTGCTGAATGACTTTCCGAAGGCACGCGCTGACGGCGGTAAACACGTGAGCCAGATCCAGATGAGAGACGACCGCGTTGTTGACCTCCAACAGCAATCGCAGTCGATCACGCTCATAGCGCAACTGCTCCTGCGCGGCCCGGGCCTCTCCATAGTTCAGGACATTTTCCACCGCCACGGCGACCTGGCGCGCCATCAGCTTAAGGAATTCAAGCTCGCGCGCGCCGAAGGCCTCGGGTTTCAAGCTGCCCAAACCGATGACGCCGAGCCGACGAGCGGGTGTCGTCAGGGGAAACAAACAGACGGATTCCACCGCGATGTCGCGCAACGCCGCCATGCCCATCGAGAAACGCCGTTCCTGGGAGAGATCCGGAATGACAAGCGGTTCCTGATGCGTCCAGACCCAGCCGCTGGCCGATTCCTCCATGGGCAATTCGAGACCGTCGAGACGGCCGGCCAGGCCCGGTGCGGCCGATGTCTCGATCACATGAATCTTCATCTTTCCGTTGTCCGGGTTATGGAGGACCAAGCCGATGAAATCAAACGGCGCGACGCGAGGCAGGCGCAAGGCGAGATCACGGAACAAGGCAGGCAAATCACGATGCACCGCAATGGATTCCGAGACTTCGAGCAGTGTTTGGTAATGATCGCCGACCGGCGCAGCCGACGCTACCTCTGTCATGCCGCCAGCATACCCAAGAGACCTGCTTATCTCAATGCTTGCGTGAACCTGAATTTGGGCCCGAACCCTACGACCGAGGCACAGGACCAAACGGCCCCCTCCGTCGGGATCTCACAATGCGAAGACAAGCAGTCGGCGATTCGCTGCGGCCGGCTCTCTACAGACTAGAGAATAGAGATAGAGAAAAGGCCGGAAGGCCGGAATGAAAGAAGACGGGGGACAGGAGTGAAAACACAGCGATGGGGGTTGCGTCGGCGTGCCGCTAGACCGCCGACAGTGGACCACTGCGTACCGGACGCCTGAAAATCCCGGCCGTTTAAGTCGGTGGGGTCCAATCACGGGCCGGGAAGAGCGGCCACCCGATAGGCAGCCTCAAGGCTGTCGATGCTACTGAACCGCGTGGCGCGGTACGGAACCATACGACTGTCCGGCTGTCACTTGCCGCGCATGCAATTCCTGAAGAAAGGCCTCCACGCAAGTCGGACAATACCCATGGGACAGCGCATAGTCATCGCCGTTGAGATGTTCCTCGGTGATCAAGGCATCCAATTCTTGCCAGCGATCCCGATGATGCTCCGTTCCGGCGTCTTCATAGCGGGCTCTCCAGCAAACGGAGCAAATCACAACCAGTTTCTTGCAGAGCATCATGGACCTACCCACTCCTTTCGACACGGGCGGATGCGGCCGCCATACCGGCCGAATCAATTCGACGCCCGCTACGCGCTTATGAGGTTGATCGACCCTGTCTTATGGAGATGACCGCCGTCTACTCTAAAAGCTTCTTTTTCAGAAGATCCAGGTTTCGAAGGAGATCCCGATTAGTCCGGATAAAAAAGACCCATATGCCCAACTATCTATGCTTCCGTTGGTTTAGACACAATTGGGCATCTCCCCAGTATGGCCCTGGGTAAATCACTAGGTCACGAAGTGAATGCCCATGGTATCCCCGCACGGCCGCCTTAATCCGAAAAGAACCGGGCCCAGAGATAGAGATGACTCAACAAGATGGAGCCGAGCATCACGGGGATGCCAAGCGCCAGGAAGCGGGCAAAACTAATTGTATATCCGGCTCGTCGGGCAATGTCGACCACGACCACATTGGCGGTCGCTCCAATAAGAGTGCCGTTTCCCCCGAGACAGGCCCCCAGCGCCAGGGCCCACCAGAGCGGCAGGATATCGGGCATCTGCACCAGGGTGGTGTAGTCGGAGACTTCCGGATGAAGTGAACGGGCCAAATCGACGATCAAGGGATTCATCGCAGCCACATAGGGAATATTGTCGACGATAGCCGAAAGGAACGCCGAACCCCACAGTACGACAAACGTGGTGCCAACCAGGTTGCCCGCGGTCAGGTGGACGAGTTGCTCCGCCAGCGCAGTAATCGCGCCCACCTTCACCAGCCCGCCGACCAGGATGAACAGTCCGATAAAAAAGAAAATGGTCTTCCATTCCACGTCGGTCAAATACTCCAGCTCGCCCGCGTCCTCATTACGTTGCTGCTTTCGCCGATGGCCCAGGTACATGAACAGGCTGGCGCCCAGCAGCGCAATCGTCGCCGGCTCCAAGTGTAAGAGGCCATGGAAACAGAACCCCACGTTGATCAGAGCCAACAACCAGACGGACTGCTTCAACAAGACCGGGTCCCGCACCGCCTCCGAGGCCTTGAGCGCGAGCATGCCCTCCCGCAAGTGTGGCGGGACCCGCATGGACCGCCCGAAGATCAGCCAGAGCGACCCAAGAAAGACCGCGAGCACGAGGAGGGCGATCGGGGCCAGCACGGCCAAAAAATCCAGATAGCCGAGGTCGGCCTTGCTCGCGATCATGATATTCGGCGGATCACCGACCAGGGTGGCCGTGCCGCCGATATTGGAGGCCATCACCTGGGTGATTAAAAACGGAACCGGTTGCAGTTCCAACCGTCTCGTAATTTCCAGGGTCACGGGCGCCATGAGCAGAACGGTCGTCACATTATCGAGGAGAGCGGAGAGGAAGGCGGTGATGATGCATAATAGTACGAGCATGGGAAACGGACGGGCGTCCGCTCGTTTGGCCGACCAGATCGCGAGCATTTCGAACAGGCCCGTCTCACGGGTGATGTTGATGACCACCATCATGCCGATCAAAAGGAAGACCACATTGTAGTCCACCCCGTATTCGTGCGAGTAAAACGCTTCCTCTTGAGACACGACTCCGAAGACGATCATCAGCGCGGCGCCGAACAACGCGACAATGGTTTTATGGATACGCTCCGTGACGATCAGCAGATAGGCGATGCCGAATATCAGGACGGCGATGGCAAGGGAGGACATCAGGATGGAACGTATGATTTGGCGATATCGTGATTTGGTGAGGTTCTCATTTCATGCAAATGGGAAAATCAACCGCGCCCGGCAGGAAAGGAAGTACGAGCCCATCCCGCGCCTCTTTCTCACCCACCCCCTACCCCTCGTTCGCTTCGCGATCGATTGCCCGGGACGTGCGCTTTCCCGGGTCATGTCTGTTCCACTCGATGGGCGGATGCCGGCACCAGTCCTCCGTGAGGCGCCTCGGGCTCGCGCGCCGCATCTTCCGCTCGATGCGGCACAGTCTTGGGGGCAAACCATCCGTACACGGCCGGTAGGACGACAAGCGTCAGTAACGTCGAACTCACCAGCCCCCCGATCACCACGACCGCCAGCGGCCGCTGCACTTCCGAGCCGATTCCATGGGACAGCGCCAGCGGAACCAATCCCAGCAGCGCTACCAGAGCGGTCGTCAAGACGGGACGGATCCGCATGAGGCAGCCTTGGACGACGGCATCCTCCATCGGAAGCCCGTCCTCCTCGCGCAGCTTATTGATATAAGAGACAAGGACGATGCCGTTCAGAACCGCGACACCGAACAGATTGATAAAGCCAATCGAGGCCGGCACGCTCAGATACTCGCCCGTTATCCACAAGGCCACAATGCCTCCGATCAACGAAAAGGGCAAATTCAGGATAATCAGCCCTGCATACCGGACCGAGTTGAACGACGAGAAAAGGAGAACAAATATCAGGCCGATGGTGATCGGCACGATGATTTTCAAGCGGGCCATCGCGCGCTGCATGTTTTCGAACGACCCTCCCCACAGAATCTCATACCCCTGCGGCAATTTGAGCTGCTCGGCCATCCTCTGCTGCGTTTCCTGAACGATGCTTTCGATGTCACGCCCCAACGTGGTGAAGCCGATGTAGATCCGGCGGTGCAGGCCTTCCCGACTGATCAGGGCAGGGCCTTCCAACAACTCGACTTTTGCCAGATCGCCCAGCGGGATCAGCGCGCCGGTCGGCGTGGTCAAGAGAATGTTCCGGATCGTCTCCACGCTGTTTCGATATTGCTCCGGATACCTGAGAATGAGATCGAACCGCTTCTGCCCTTCGTACACGCGGGTCGCGGCTTCAGCTCCGATGGCGGTGCTGATGATTTCCCGGATATGCGCGACGTTGATCCCGTGGCGGGCGATTTTTCCCCGATCGATATCCACCGTGAGATAGATCTGGCCGAAGAGCTGTTCCACCCTGATATCCTGCACTCCGCGCACCTTGCTCATGATGGCTTGGATCTGATCGGCCAGTTTTCTCAGTGTGGCCAGATCTTCGCCGAGGATCTTGACCGTCGCCTCGGCCCGAACGCCCGAGATCAATTCGTCCACGCGTTGTTGGATCGGCTGGCTCAGAAGGAAATTGGCGCCCGGCACTTTTTCGATGCGCTTCCTGACGGCATTGTCGAGCTCGGGTTTCGTGGGAGCCGTCGTCCATTCCTCCATCGGTTTCAATGTCACGACCGGATCGCTGGCATTCGGCTCCTGTGGATCGTTCCCCAACTCGGAGCGGCCGATCTTGGATACGACTTGTCTCACCTCGGGGAATTCCAACACCGCCCGCTGCATCTCCTTTTCGATCCGAATGGATTCCTCGAGCGAGATGCTGGGATGCCGGATCGTTTGCGGGGTAATGGCCGCCTCGTTGAGGATCGGAATGAACTCGCCTCCCAGGAAAGGAAAGAGTCCCAGGCTGGCCGCCAACATGGCCACGGCCAACAGAAGGACGACGACCCGCCGCCCGAGCGCCCATTTCAACGCCGGCAGATAGATGCGCTTCGCCCAGCGGACAAGAAACGTGTCCTCCTCGCTGCCTCGCCGCAACGTCAAGAAACACAGCACCGGCGAAAGGACCAGGGAGAAGATCAGCGAGGCGAGCAGCGCAATCATGATGGTGTAGGCAAGCGGATGGAACATTTTGCCTTCGTACCCTCTCAGCGAGAGGATCGGCAGGAATACCAGAATGATGATGAGAATCCCGAAAATCACCGGTTGCCCGACTTCCTTCACCGCCTGCACGATCAGAGCCGTCCGGTCCCTTGTCTTCCCATGGTGCTCGGACATGAGACGATAGACGTTTTCCACCACCACCACGGAGCCGTCCACCATCATGCCGATCGCGATGACCAGACCACCGAGCGACATCAGATTGGCCGTCAGCCCCACCTGATCCATGACGATGAACGTCGTCAGCGGCGTCACGATCAACGTCGCCGTCACAACCAATGCGCTTCTCACATTACCTAAAAATAAGAACAGGACCGCGACGACCAGCACGACGCCTTCGATCATGGCCTTGTACACCGTACGCAAGGCGGCATTGATCAATTCAATCCGATCGTAAAAAGGAATGATACGAAGGCCGTCCGGCAGGACTTTTTTCTCGTGGATGTCGTCTACCTGGTTCTTCACCGACTGAACCACGTCGCGGGCGTTCCCGCCGCGGAGCATGAGGACAATGCCGGCGACGGCCTCCTGTTTCCCGTCGACGACGGCGGCTCCATGACGCACCGCAGGACCGATCTGTACATCCGCCACGTCGCGGACATAGACGGGGACGCCCCGCACTTCCTTGACCACAATATTCTCGATGTCCTCGATCGTCTTGATCAGGCCAATGCCGCGTACGATATATTTTTCCGCACCTTTCTCCAGGATATTGCCGCCGGCATTCGCATTGTTCTTGGCCACGGCATCGAAGACATCGTGCAGCGCGAGGTCGTACTTTCGCAGCAGCCCCGGTTCCACCATGACTTGATATTGTTTGACAAACCCGCCCATGGAATTGACATCGACGACATCCTTAAGGCCCTTCACCATCGGCCTGATGACCCAATCCATGAGCGTCCGGCGCTCCATGAGCTCTTCCATGGATACTTCATGGTCGGGTTCTTTATCGCGCGGCCCCTCTAGATAGAATTGATAGACCTCGCCAAGCCCCGTTGTGTTCGGCACCAGTTGGGAGACCGCGCCCGGCGGCAACAGCTCTTGGACTTCGAGCACCCGTTCGAGCACCACTTGCCGCGCCAGATAGATATCGATATCGTCCTCAAAGACAACCGTAATCATGGACAGGCCGACCTTGGAGAACGACCTGATATCGGTCAGACCGGGCGCCCCCATCAACTGGAGCTCAATTGGAAAGGTGACGAACCGTTCGACCTCTTCGGGCGAGAGCCCCTGCACCTTGGTGACGACCTGCACCAAAACGTTGGTCACGTCGGGAAAGGCATCGATCGAAATGATTCGAAACGTGTAGAGTCCTCCCGCCACCAGTACAAAGGCGACAAGGACAATCAAGATCCGTTGGCGAATGGAGAAGTGAAGCAGGGCTGTCAGCATCCGGTCACATCTGCTCTCCGAGGAGTTCCGACTTCAAGATAAAGGCGCCGGCCGTCACGACGTTTTCCCCTTCGCGGAGCCCGTCGACAACCTTCACGACCTCGCCGTTCGATTCGCCGAGCGTCACATCCCGGACTTCGAAGGTGTCCTCGTTGCGCTGCACAAAGACGAATTTCCGGTCTCGTTCCCGCTGCACCGCCTGTTCCGGCACGGCCAGCACATTTTTTTCCGGTTCCGAGTACACTCGGATGGTCGCATACATCTCCGGTTTGAGCTTCCGATCCGGGTTGGACATTTCGATGCGAAGGTTCATCGTCCGCGTCCTCGCTTCGAGCACATCGCCCACATAGGTAATCTTTCCATGGAACACCTCATTGGGATACGCATTGAGCAGGATCTCGATTTTCTGGCCGGGGCCGCCGCCCTCCTGATGAATGAACGGAATATCTTTCTCGGGAATGTTTCCGAGCACCCATACTTCCGACAGATCCGCCACGGCAAAGAGCTTCTCCGTCGTTTCGACCACTTCTCCTTTGGTGAGATTTCGACTGATGACCCGGCCGTCAAAGGGAGCCAGAATAGGCACGTAGGACCGGATGGTCTGATCGCGGTCCATCTTGCGGATCTCTTCCTCCGTCATGCCGAGGAGCAGCAATCGATCCTGACTTTCCCTTTTTTCCGCCCTGGTGCTGATCATTTCCCCTTCGCGGCGCTGAGATTCGGCCAATCCGATCACTTTTTCTTTGAGCAAAACTTGGGCGCGCCGGTAGGCCCGTTCCGCGACATAGAGCTTGGCGGCCGCCTTCAAGTAGGCTGACTGCGCCATGCCAAGTTCACCGCTATAGAGTAGAGCGAGGAGCGATCCCGCTTTGACTTCCTGGCCGAGATCCGCATACACGTCGATGACCCGCCCTCTGACCAACGCCGTGATATCCGCCATGGCATGCTGATTAGGAGTCACCGTGCCCGGAAAATCCCGGTGCGACCGATATTCGATACGAGCCGCCGGTTGCACGATCAGTCCGGCACTCGAGGCTTCATCGGATGTGAGCCGAACCAGACCGGCAGTGGGGGTCGGGACCGGCGGCTTGGCATCGGCGGCATGATCTTCGGAAGGGCCGCAGCCGGAAAGCAGCGCAATCATGGCGCCATAGAGCAGACTCACGAGAAGGCCAACACCGTTTTTCATATACATATAGTAATCTCGGATTGTTCCTACAACGAGCCCCCTACCGCCCGTTCCAATCGCGCTAAGGCGACGGACAGCTCGAATTGCGCCTGCACGTAGTCCAGTAGAATCTGGCGCTGCACTCGTTGCGCATCGAGCACTTCGAGCAGGCTGGACGCCCCCTGTTGAAAACTGAACTGCGCGATGCGCAACGCTTCCTGGGCTTGCTTCATCAAACCCTCCTCGAACACCTCGATTAAGTGGGCCGTGGTGCTCGCCTCCTGGTAATGCTGGTTCACTGCTTTCAGCAGCTCATTGCGGATTCGCAGGAGTTCGGCCTCGCCGCGACGCTTGTCGCCGAATGCCGACTGAATTTCCCCCTGGCGCTGGTACCAGACCGGTGTCGGCACCGAGAATCCCGCCCAATAGGCCTCACGACCGATCTCACGAAAATAGCTCCCGCTGACGGTGACGTCCGGCACGCGGGCCTGGCGTTCGAACTCCACGGTTCGGTCCGCCTGTTCCACCTGTCTCACCCCGCGTTCAATGGCCGGATGTCCGCCGAGCATGCGCTTGATCAATGTACTCAAACTCAGATCGCGAGGGAAGCGCTGGAAATCGCCCGTCACCATATAGTTGACCCCCAATGCGCCGGCCGTGATGGTATCCAGAATGACACGGTTCACCCGCACCGTATTCTCCGACCGCGTCACTACCTGGTTAGCCTTGAGAACTTCGACCTCCGCCTTGATCGCCTCAAATTGTGGAGCTTCGCCCAACCGCACCCGCGATTTGACGATCCGGCGGACGTCCTCCACGATGACGAGATTCTGGCGGGCTAATTCCAAATCGCGCTGGGCAAGGAGCAGATCAAAAAACGCAATTTTGACATCCGACACCAGAGTGATTTGGGTCTCTTGAAATCCCGCATTGGCGCCGGCCAGGCCCGCCGCCGCGGCTTTCTTGCGCGCGCTCCGTTTCCCGGGCCATTCGAACGGTTGTCCGATCGTCCCATTGACCTCCGTGAGATGTTCCCTGGCTCTCGTAGTTTCCGCTTCGGGAACAATCGTATTGGCATCCCGAAGGATACCGTACCCGGTATTGCCGTGAATCGTCGGGTTCGGATAAGCGCCTGCCCTGATCTGAATACCGCGACTTTGCTCGATCAGGCCTACGGCGCCTTTCACCGCGGGATTGCGTTCCAAAGCCAGGTCGATCACATCATCGATCTGATAGGTCAATTGTTCGGACTTTGAAGCTGCCATCGCAGGTGCGCCCATTGAACACGCTAGAACCGCCATCAACGCGGCGCTTGCACAGAAGAAAAGTTTTGAATCGGTTACGCGCATGGTAGTCCTCCGTCGTCAAAGATCTACAAGACCATCACATCGCGCCGAGCGAACAGTCGGGACTCCGCCCGAGCGGGCGGCCGGCGCTGTCAGTGGACCTCGAATGATTATTGAAACAGTCGGGGTGGGCGAAACGGGGCCGGCATGAGACGGTACGGTACGGGCTTGATCGTATGAGCCACGCGCAGTCCGATAGGATCCAACGGAGGGCTGAGTCCATGGTCCGGGTCGGACACGTTATCATCTTGTTCTTGCGCTTCATCCATAAAGTCTGCCAATCGACCCGCATCTGCATAGGGCCGGTCATGACTTGAATCCGTTTCAAAGGACAAAACAGTAGCTTCACCATCCTGAAATGTCCCAAAGATCAACTGGACTCCGAGTATGACAAGGAGCCCGGCCAACCATACTCGGCAAGGACCCCCTAAAATTGCCACCATGTTTCTACCTTACTGTACGGAAGCGCGGTACACTGCGCAAGGTGCCGCGGCCTTGTGGACCTAATTGCCCGGATCGAGCGGCAGTTTGAACAACTTGATGATCTTGCCTTCCCGATTTAGTTCGATGCTGACCCGGTCCCCGATTTTGACATCTTTCAGCACATCGGCCGCCGCAGCGGGAAAGAGCGTGGCATGTCCTTCCGGCATCTGAAGGGTGACTTCGCGTGTCTCCACGTCGACCGCAAGGACAATACCTCCCAGCAGCCCGGCGCCGGCGGCAAGCTGCCAGCCCAAGAAGCCTAAGAGCAGCACAATACTTCCAATTCCTGAGACAAGTCGCGTGACCGCAAGAGGGATTCGCGATCGCAGGCAAGCCCGTCTGCGACCGTCGCACATCACCCTTGTCGACGACATATCTTGGAGTAGCGGCATCACGAAATATTTCCCCGGCATGCCGGGCCGCAGATGAATCACATCCGCGCCGGCCGACACGGCAGGTCTCGATCGGATTCTTTTTACTTATTGGCCCCGTCGGCTGCAAGAGAAATTTGCGGCGGGCACGAGTCCCAAGACGGCTGCATGGCAAATCAGAATCGGACGTACCGTTCATATATACAATACCCCGGGGTCCTTCGCCACCTTCCCTAGTGATCTCCCTAGAGACGACGAACGGCCGTTCAGAATACGCGCAAACATTTCATTTTGAGGAGTTCGTGATCGAAAGGCTTCAGGACGTATTCCTGCGCGCCTTGGTTGATGGCTTCGCGAGCAGTCTGAATATTCGATGCCTCCGACATGACAATCACGGGGATCCCGGGATGCAGTTGTCGCAGCACATGAAGTGATGCGAGCCCGTCCGGCATGGGCATATAGATATCGAGCAAGGCGCCGTGGATGGGGTGCGGAGCGGAATCGTTGATCATCCGTATGCGGCCGGCCTGTCCATTTTCGGCTTCCAAAACGTCGTAGCCCCAGGCAGTGAGACGTTCGCGCATAAACGCGCGGCTTCGTGCGTCATTATCTACGACAAGAATACGCCGCCCGCCGCCCGGTGTAGAGTCCATACATCTGATCGTACGCGAATCGGAATTCGACTGGTGGTCACAATTCTTTCGGGCAGGTTTACCGTCTGGCTGAGACCGTCTGGATCGACACGCCGCCCGCCCGAAGCCGCGCACGCTTGGCCATAGGCTTGGGATGCGCCACCTGATGTTTCAGGATGACCGGATCCAGGATAGCCCCGCAAATGATGCACCGCCATCCGACAAATACTCCCGGCCCCGCATCATATTCCCGGTCCGTGAAGAGTTCGCGCACCATGGCACTATGACAACGCAGGCATTCCATGGAAAGCATGTGTACCCGAACTAAAGAATGGGAATAACCCGGGGTCTGCCTAGGTTCATCCGGTAAATGCCCCAGGCAGGAAGTGGATCGGAAAATGAAGGATTACGGCGTAGTCAGTCCATGGGCCATGGCGTATTTTGTCAATTCGGCGGTCGTTCGCAATTCCAATTGCTCCATGATTTGTGCCTTGTGAAATTCAACTGTCTTCGGCGAGATGTTCAGCAGTTGGGCGATTTCCTTCACGGCCTTGCCTTCCGCCACCAACTGCAGCACCTCCCTCTGCCTGGGAGTCAGCACATTCTGGCGTGTGGCCGGCATCGGCGCATCGCCGATCGCCGTGTTGACCAGCCCTTTCGTCAGCAGCGGAGTGACAAAATAGTTGCCGCCAAGCACGGAATGAATCGCCTGAATCAATTCGGAACCGGCCGAGCGTTTCAGCAGATACCCCGAAGCGCCGGCCTTGAAGGCTTCGTTCAGATACGCGGGATCTGCGTGCATCGTCACGAAAATTACCTTGAGGTCAGGCAGCGCCTTTTTGAGTTGTCGCGTGGCATCGATGCCGTTCAGCAACGGCATGGAGATGTCGAGCAGCACCACATGGGGTTTGAGACGCGCCGCTGCTTCGAGCAGCGCCCGGCCGTCCTCGGCCGTTCCGACAATGTCGCATTCATCCTCGAGGATGCGCCGGAAACCCTCCAGCACAAGCGAATGATCGTCGGCAAGCAATACTTTCGGCTTCTTCATGACTCCGTCTCAGTGAGAGGAATTCGCGCACACACCCTGGTCCCCCGCCCGGGCTGCGATTCGACTTCAAGCCCCCCGCGCACGAGGTGCGCCCGTTCCTTCATGCTGACCAACCCCAGAGTCCCGCGATCGGTTTTTCGTTCCGCAGGGTCGAATCCGGCCCCGTCATCGGTGATCAACAGAGTGATCGCATGATCATCCTGCCTCAATTCAACCTCGAATCCGGTAGCGCCGGCATGTTTCGCCACATTGCTCAATCCCTCCTGCGCAATACGGTACAGGCAGGTCGCCACCGGTTGAGGCACCGCTGCTGTGGCGGCGGGCGAACGGAAGGATCCCTTGAGTCCCGTCCGCAGAGCGATGTCGTCCACCAACCGCCGCAAAGCCACCGTCAGCCCAAGATCATCGAGCACGGACGGGTGAAACTGATATGCCAAGTGGCGAAGATCCTCGCATAGTTCGGACGCATTATCCTGCAATGAGCGCAGCCTGGTGCCGATGGTATTCGAGCCGGGAGGCAGCGCTTGTTCCAGCGTCTCAAGCTCCACCACGAGCATGGCCAGGCGCTGATTGATGTCATCATGCAGATCGCGCGAGATGCGCCGCCGCTCTTCTTCTTGGGCCGTGAGCAGCCGAGCGGTCAAACCCCGAAGATCTTCTTCGCTTCGTTGCAAAGCCAGCCGGTTATTGCTGAGAGCGGCCTCGCTGAGTCGAAGCGAACGTTCCGTCTCCATTCGTTCGGTAATCTCCGCCACCAAGGCTTGGTTCACCTTGCCGAGTTCCGCAGTCCGATCCCGCACCCGCATCTCCAATTCGCCATGGGCTCGTTGCAGCGATTCCATATCCCGGCGCCGCTGTAAGAGGAAAAATACAGATATCCAGATGACAACCAGACTCAGAGCACGATTCGCCAAAATCATCCAACCGGGCACATTCTCCATGGCGGGACTGATAACCGTGCCGACCGCGATCAACAGGGTCGAGAAGCCTGCCACGAACACCGGCGTCAGGCCGTATCGGACCGTCGATCCCAGGAACACGAGAGCGGCGTAGAGCACGCCGATCGCCACCCCAAGGGGAATCGAGACATCCAGCCACAGGAGTCCGAGCGCAAGACAGACGACCAAGCCGATGCGAAGAATCTGGCTCACGGAGCGATCAACAGCATGATGACGATCCGGTCATTATCCTCCCGTCCGCGGGGATCATTCAAGGGTAGGCGGGCTGCCGCCTTCTTCCGGATTCACCTGGCGATGTCGCCGCAGGATCCCGAAACCGACGGCGGCGCTGACCAGGAGCAAGGCATTGGTGACGATGAAGACCACGTCTTGCACCAACCAGCTATAGACGAGGAACCCCGTCGAGGCGGCAAACTGGCCAATGAAAAGCCAGGACGACACGCCCTTACTGGATCCTTCCTGCCATTGCCGATAAATTTGGGAGAGGATCGTACAGAGAAGAATGAACGAGGCCGACCAACCGATGATATGCCGGATCATGAGTGAGAGAAGCGCAGGCCGCTCAGGTGATCGTTCTCGCCGTGCATGCTACTCGAGCGACCGTCGATTCATCCCGTTCGGAATCGCATGCGAGACCGTATGGAGCAGGTCATTCAATTCATCCGCCGCCGTTTCCTTCGTCAGATACGCCGCCGCTCCGGCGTCCCGCATCGCCCGTTCGATATCGGTATTGGCGTTCACCGACAGACCGACCACCGTGATCTCCGGCAGGTCCTGCTTGATGAGGCGTGTCGCCTCGATTCCGTCCATGACCGGCATGTTCACATCCATCAACACGACATCGGGGTGTAATGTGCGGGCCTTTTCCACCGCCTCGCGTCCGTTGGCTGCCTCGCCGACAATCCGAAAGTCCTGATATCCTTTCAAAATACTTTCGAACCCTTGACGCACCAGCACATGATCGTCGACCAGGAGAAGACGCAGCGGCGGCTTGGTCCTTCGGGACAGCGGCATCGCCCGGCGGTCCGCTTCAGCGTCCGGCCCCTGCAATAGTGGCCCTCGGGATGATTCGCCTTGCCCCGCCTCTGCCTGCGCCTGATCCGACGGGATGGTCAGTGTCGCAGCGGTTCCCTGACCCCGGGTGGAGGTGACATCCAACCGTCCTCCCATCGCTTCAATGCGTTCCCTCAGACTATACAACCCGAATCCATCCGACTCGGGAATGGCGGCGGGATCAAATCCTCGTCCCTGGTCCAAGACCACGACTTGAAGCTGCCGGTCGGCACTCACGGACATTTTCACGACGGCTGCGTCCACCCCCGCGTGCTTGACGACATTCAGAAGAAGTTCACGAATGGATTGAAATGTGAAGATTAATCGGTCCTCCGCGAGCGATGGAATGCCAGGCGCCGCCTCTATGTCGACCCGAAGGCCATGTCGTGCCATCTGCTCGCCCAGCCACTTGGTTCCCATCACCAAGCCGAACTGATGCAGCAAGGGCGGGCTCAATTCCCCGATCATCGTGCGCACGTACGCCAGCGCTTGCCCGACAATCTCCTCCGATTCCTGGGTCAGCCGTTCCGGACCCGCAAGCAACCGGCCTTGGCGCCTCATTTGGGACAACTTGATTTTTGCCAGGGCCAGCATTTGAGCGAGCGAGTCGTGAATCTCCGTCGCCAACCGGCGTCGCTCGCGCTGTTCCGCCAGACTCAACTGAGACGCCAACGCCCGCAATCTGGCTTGCGACGCGATAAGATTCTCCGTCCGCTCCCGCACCCGTTGTTCCAGTTCAGCATTCCACTGCGTGAGTTGTTGTTCGATCTGCTTCCGCTCGCTCATGTCGCTAAAAAAGATCGAGAAGCCGCCGCCATAGGGGTACAGTCGATGCTCGAACCATCGCCGTGAAGGTTCATGAAAGGATTCCACATGGCCGGGCCCCCGGCGCGGCATGGCCCCCTCCAATGTCGTCCGAAGGTCGGCGCCGGTTCCCTCCAGAAACAGGTCGATCACCTTGCGACCCCGCAGGTCTTCCTCCGGCCTGCCCAGGATCTCCGCCGCTCGTTGATTGCCGATCGTATATGTGCCGCGGCCGTCGACGGCCATGAACGCATCGCTGATCGAATTCAGGAGATGTTCTATTCTCAGCTTCCCGCCTTCCGCGGCTTCTTTGGCTCGATGCAATCCTTCGCTCAAGATAGAAATCCCGATCGCTTCCAATACAAAGAGGGAGAGGGCGACGAGGTTGGCAGAATTGAAGGAAAACTCCCCGACCGGAGCGATGAAGAACTGGTCGGCGACTACTGTCGATGCCAGCGCCGCGAGGATGCCCGGACCAAGCCCTCCATACCAGGCGGCCACCATGACACCGAAAAAGAACGTGATGAAAGGGACGTTGACGCCGCCCAGAAAACGGTTAAGGAGAAGGCGCAATGCCAAGGCCGCGATGACGGCCAAGACGGCGACCCCGTACTTCAGAAGCCATTGTTGCCACATAGGCTGATTTCTTGACGAGCCGGTCTCAGGACTCGTTCTTACCCGCCCGACCCCGGCAAGCGCCGAGACGCTGTCCTTCCCGTTCACCGCCCACACCTTGCCTTGCCCGGAATGCGCGCGGAGGATGGCATGACGCCCGGGACAATCCGGTAATGGATCTTGGGTTGGCTGAGCGAGGAACAGTGTAGTCTAACGACGGTCTGAAGTATGACTAGGAATAGCCCTAGCTCATTGGGCAGGATGTTGGAAAATGTTGCTAGAGGGCAGTTCAGACTCGTCGGCCGGTTTCGAAGCCCGAATCGCGCCATCGCTCCAATAAGGCGATCCGCCGCTCCAACTGCTGCACAGTTGCTTGATCGACCCGTCCCCCGGTCCGCTTGATCAGTTCCGCGTTCAGCCGGCGATGGTCCATGCCGGTTTTTCTAGCGACCGTCCCGACGAGGGAGCGATGCTTGTCCCGAAGCAGCGTCTTCTGATCGTGAAGCGGAACAGGAGTGCCCGGAGCAGCCTTTACCGCTGTTGCCGGTTCCCCTTCGTCCTCTCCGATCAGCGCATCGATCCGGGCCACCCCGTTCAAAGGCACATATTCTTTCAATGCTGTGGCGGCGGTGCCGAACAATGTCCGCTGCACCGACGGCATCACATCTTCCAGCACATGGTCTCGCTCGGCTTTGATGCGCTTGGCATAGTGGACGAGCGTCGCATCCTTCGGCATATACAGCCAGGCCCGCTGGGGCTTGGGGATGCTCTCCTGCATGCGAACGAACCGTCCCACAACCTGCCGGAAATACATCTCCGTCAGCACATTGCTCGCGTAGACGCCGATGCGCAGCCGAGGGATATCGACGCCCTCGCTCACCATATTGACTGCGACAAGCCATTGCTGCTTCTTGTGATGAGTGAACGCGGCGATGGTATCCGAGGCGGCCGGGTCGTCGGATACCGCCACATGCGCTCGGCCGCCGGTGAGTCGGGCCACCAGCTCCGCCACCTGACGGGCATGGTCTTGGTTCATCGCCACGATCAAGCCTCCCGCATCCGGCTGCTCCTCTTTCCGCAAGCGGGTCAGCTCCGTATGGGCATCGGCGATGACCGATCCCAGCCAGGTTTCCTGGAGCAGAGCCGTCTTCAGTCGTTCTCGTTGGCGTTCGAAAGGCAGGCCGTCTTCAAATGTCGCTCGATGCTCGCGGCCGTCGGCCAACCAGGTCAATTCTCCTTCGTAGCTCGGAAAGAGAATCGGCCGGCAGACGCCTTCGCGGATTGCATCCGCATATCCATACGAAAAATCCGCTTGGCTTTCGTTCCGCTCATACCGGACGAAGGGGATCGGGTTGGTGTCCGAGCGAAACGGCGTCCCGGACAGCGCCAAGCGAAAGACCGCCTCGCCGAATGCCTCCCGGAGCGCCAAGCCCCAATCTTTTCCATCGCCCGCATGATGCAGCTCATCGAACACGAGCAACGTGCGGCGACTTCGGCACGCGCGCCGAAACACCTCCGGCGCCAGACAGACTTGCTGATACGTGACCACCGCGCCATGGTAGTCGCGCGCCTCGCAAGCCTGCTCGTTCGACAGTGCCGGGTCCAGCTGAATGCCCACCTGACCGGCCGCTGCCGACCATTGGGTGCGTAAATGATTAGTGGGGCAGATGACGAGTACGCGGCTTGCCGCTCGATCCGCCAGGTATTGGTGGGCGATCCGCAGCGCGAATCGCGTTTTTCCGGCGGCCGGCGTGGCTGTGGCCAAAAAATCCCGGCTCTTATGAGTCAGGACCGCCGACACCGCGCGGGCCTGCCAATCGCGCAACTTGGTGTTCCAAGGAAGCATTCTTACCGGAGCCTCCGCCTCGTCGATCAAAACGGCATCCGGCAAGATAATGAAGCGGACCGACAACTACAAGACTTGATTTCCCGTAAGGGTCTATCTTTTTGAAGCTCCTCCGTATGATGGACCCGGTTGCCTCCGGATGCCGCGAAAGAGTCGCCCACGGCGCGACCTTCCACAATTTTTGGGGATAAGCCTGTGGATAGGTTTGCGGATGCTTCCGAAACCGCGCGGCAGAGGCTCATGCCTCACACATTGCCCAATCGTTAAGCATTGATCGGCCGCGCCCGCGACACCCCATATCTTGCGGCTTGACTATTTTGAATTCCCACAGATGCGGCTCTGCGGAGTTTTTGGCCTTCGATCTACGTAGCTTTGCGTGGCTGTTTTCCTGGTTCCGGGCAACCTCTGAGTTATGCACAGGACCGTTGCCGGCCGGGTTGTCATTTCACATCCTTGCCGGCGCCGGGCGCCTTCTCCCGCAGGGCCGCCAGCGCGGCGAGAATCTCGG
>DASSBQ010000182.1:0-5598 GCA_035698625.1 Nitrospiraceae bacterium | reverse complement strand
ATCATTGGCCATAACGGAGCGGGGAAAAGTACGTTGCTGAAAATTCTGTCACGGATCACCGAGCCCACGGGCGGAGCGGCCGACATCTACGGACGCGTCAGTTCGCTGCTTGAAGTCGGCACCGGTTTTCACCCGGAGTTGACGGGCCGCGAAAATATCTACCTGAATGCCGCCATGCTGGGGATGCGAAGGATGGAGATTGCCCGCCGGTTCGACGAAATCATTGAGTTCTCCGGAATAGGTGAGTTCCTCGATACTCCCGTCAAGCGGTACTCCAGCGGCATGTATGTGCGGCTGGCATTCTCCGTGGCCGCTCACCTCGAACCGGAAATTCTGATTGTGGACGAAGTGTTGGCGGTGGGCGACTCAAGCTTTCAGCAAAAGTGTCTGGGGAAAATGGAGCAAGTCAGCCGGGGCGGCCGCACCGTGCTGATCGTCAGCCATAACCTGCCGATCATCGAAAATCTCTGCCAGCGCGCGCTGTTATTATCCAGAGGTCGGATTGCACAGCTGGGTGAGGCCAACCGCGTGGTCGAGACCTATGCCGGCATGAACTCGGATATACTCAATATCCCGATCATTGAACGGACGGACCGGCAGGGCAAGGGCAAGATCATCACGACGGGCATCGAATTGCTTGATACAAGCGGCAAAGCGCTGTCATCCGCCATCTGCGGCCGCGATACGGTGTTCAGATGGCATTACAGGTGCGCGGCGGGAATGGTCTTCCGCAAATGCCGGGTCGGACTTTCGGTGCATGATAAGGCCGGTGAACCGTTTTTTCTCATGGCGACGGAATTGGTCGACTCCACGCCGCTGGAGCTGCGCGGAGAAGGGTTTATCGATTTCACGCTGCCCGAGTTGCCGCTGTCCGGGGGACTCTACCATATTATGTCCTTCGTCGAGAGCGACCGAGATATACAGGATTGGATCCATAACGCCGCGTTGTTGCCCGTAGTCGACGGCGATTTTTACGGGACAGGCAAGACCTACCCGCCCGGCTGGCAAGGCAAGTGTGTCCTGGTCAAATATAACTGGAGAGTCACGGAAACCTTGCCCGTCGCGGCAACGCGAGCGCGCCGTTGAACCAACCCGGACCTTCCGGCCGTACCCGGCTATCCATGCGGACCCCAGTTGCATTGTTCATCTTCAACCGTCCGGACACCACGGCCCGCGTGCTTTCCGAGATCGCCAAGGCGCGACCGCCGGAACTGTTTGTTGTCGCCGATGGTCCGCGCGACGGCCGCGCACAGGAAGCCGAGCAATGCGCGGCGACGAGGCGGGTGATTGAGCGAGTCGATTGGCCCTGTCGAGTCCGCACCAACTTCTCCCAGCACAACATGGGCTGTACACAACGGATGGCCACCGGAATCAGTTGGGTCTTCGACCATGTCGAGGAAGCGATTCTTCTTGAAGATGACTGCCTCCCCCATCCGTCATTTTTTCGGTTCTGCGAGGAATTATTGGAACGATACCGTCACCATCCACGGGTGATGCAAATAGCCGGCTTCAATATTCCGGTGGATCGGCGCACCAGAGCGTTCAGTTACTATTTTTCACGTTTTGCAACGAACTGGGGCTGGGCCACATGGAGAAGGGCTTGGCAGCACTACGATGTGGAGGTCAAGGAATGGCCGGCTTTGAGGGACACGGCGTGGTTGCATGAGATCGTTCGCCATCCGAGCATCGTGGCTTCGTGGGGGCGAATGCTGGATCTTGCCCATCGCCGCGAACTCGGAACATGGGACCACCAGTGGGTATTTGCCTGCTGGCGGCAACGGGGACTTTCCATCCAGCCGAGCGTGTCCATGATCACGAACATCGGCTTCGGCGACGGCGCGACTCATACCATCTCGACTTGTCATGACCCTCGCGCAGACGTCAGTGCGAAGCGCATCGAGTTCCCGCTGCGACATCCGGCCATGTTTACCGAGAGTCCGAGAGCGGATCGGATTTACAAGAGACAAGTCATCTTGCCCTCCACGTCGGATCAAGGGATTCTCACCAAACTGTATAAGCGGTGGTGGATGTTCAGAGCCGCGCATCCCTCGTTCAAGAGCCTGGATGCTTTGTCGCGGCGCCTGCGGGAAAAAAGCCTCTCCATACTGGGACTCGACCACCGTCGTATTGCACGCTGATAACGCAGCTCTACGTCGCATATCGTGTGACCACGTTCGGCTTGTGATACGGGAAAAGCTGACCGCCCGCCGCGTTGTCGATTTATGAAACAGAATTGCGGGATAAACCAGGGGTACCCCCAGTGGGCACCATGCGAATCGCGAGAGTATGCTGCCCCATTCCCAATTCATCTTTTCTTTTCGAATGGAGCGGGCTCGATATGCCCCACGTACAAGTGTTGTCGTCGTCTTCTCGTCCGTCTCAGCAACCGAAGGGCCCGGCCCTCGATGGCCGCCCGCTGAGCGTGGTTCACCTGAGTACATTTGACATTTCGGGTGGTGCGGCACGCGCCGCTTACCGCTTGAACACCGGATTGCGGGAAGCAGGAGTCCGGTCCTCCATGTTCGTTCGCGACGCTAGCACGAAGGATGACTCTGTCGTTGAATTCGAGCCCACAAGATCCGTTCTCGGCCGCGTCGAGCGCCGAATTCGGCGCTTCCATATCCATCGAAGGATGCAGAACGCCATCAAAGTGAAAGGCCGAGAATTCGAGCCGTTCCGCGTGGATCGTTCTGAGTACGGCGCGGATGTCGGGTCGCAACTGCCTTCCTGCGACGTCTTGAACCTGCATTGGGTCGTCGATTTTCTCGATTACCCCTCCTTTTTTGACTCGGTGCCGGACGGGGTACGGATGGTATGGACGCTTCACGATATGAATCCCTTTACAGGCGGCTGCCATTACGATCTGGGCTGCGGCCGATATCTCAGCCGATGCTATCAATGTCCGCAACTGGAATCCCAGACCGATAATGATTTGGCGGCTGAGATATGGGATCGAAAAAAGGCGCTCTTCGCCCGGATCAATCCCGATCGCCTGCATATAGCGACACCGAGCTCATGGTTGGCCGACGAGGTGAAGCGCAGCCCTCTGCTCAATCGTTTCGACGTATCAGTGATTCCCAACGGCGTCGATTTGGAAAACTTCGCTCCGCGCAATAAACACAGCGCTCGCGATGTGTTCGGGATTCCGCAAATGTCGAAGGTCGTTCTATTTGTCGCGGACGGACTGCCGCTCCACAGAAAAGGATTCGGGACGCTCGTCCAGGCCCTGGAACGCCTTTCGCAACGAGTTCCGAACGTCTGTGTCGTTTGCGTGGGACACAATGATCCGCCCCCCGGCCTCCGGGTGCCCTGGATTCATTTAGGCTATGTCGGCAATGATCGACTCCTTTCCAATATTTATAGCGCGGCCGACGTGTTTGTGATTCCCTCGTTTCAAGACAATCTGCCGAACACGGTTCTGGAATCGATGGCATGCGGGACGCCCGTGGTTGGTTTCGCGGTCGGTGGAATTCCCGACATGATCCAGCATGGGAAAACGGGGTTGCTCGCTCCGCCGTCCGACGCCGTCTCCTTGGGCAGCGCGATCACCGAGTTATTGAAAAATACGGAGCGGCGATTGACGTTCAGCGCCAACTGCCGACGGGTCGCCGTTCACCGCTATTCTCTCGCCCGCCAAGCCATTCGATACTACGAGCTGTATCAGGAGCTGGTGGAAAAACGAGCATAGAGACCCGGCAGGCCGAATCTCTGTATTGCTGGAGGCAATGATGCTGAAGACGCGCGGCTATGCGGCGCAGACCGCCCGGTCTCCCCTTGAGCCCTTTACCTTTTCTCGGCGAGAAGTCGGCGCGGAGGATGTGCTGATTCGGATCGAGTACTGCGGCATTTGCCATTCGGATCTCCATCAAGCTCGGGACGAATGGGGCGGGGCGATCTTTCCTATGGTTCCCGGGCATGAGATCGTCGGGACCGCCGTGGAAGTCGGGCAAGCCGTCACGTTGATTCGCAAGGGGGAACGTGTGGGAGTCGGCTGCTTCGTCGATTCGTGCCGAACCTGCGATCAGTGTCGAAAGGGATTGGAACAATACTGCGACGGTCCCATCGTCTTCACCTATAACAGCCTGGAGAAAGACGGCGCCACACCGACGTACGGCGGCTATTCGAACCAGTTGGTGGTGGATCAACATTATGTCGTGCGGATCCCGAGCCAATTGGCGCCGGAGCGGGCTGCGCCATTGCTCTGCGCCGGGATCACGACCTATTCGCCCCTTCGCCATTGGGGCGTGGGCAAAGGCGACACGCTGGGAGTCATCGGGCTTGGCGGCCTCGGCCATATGGCGGTGAAGATCGGCGCCGCCCTCGGCGCGGACGTCACGATTTTCAGCCGCTCCACAGGAAAAGAGCAGGATGCCGCCCGCTTAGGCGCGGCCCAATTTCGAGCGACATCGGACAAGGCGGCCATGGCGCGCCTCAAAGGGCGGTTTGACGCGATCATCGACACGGTGTCGGCCTCGCACGATTACAATATGTACCTCGACCTGCTCAAAACCGACGGCACGCTCATCTTGGTCGGGGCGCCGGAAAATCCTCTGTCCGTCGGGGCGTTTCCTCTCTTGCTCAAGCGTCGAAGGTTGGTCGGGTCCATGATCGGCGGTATACGGGAGACGCAGGAAATGCTGGATTTCTGCGCCGGGCGCAACTGCCCTGCCGACGTGGAAGTCATTCCAATCCAGCAGGTGAATGAGGCCTATGAGCGCATGTTACGCGGAGACGTTCGGTACCGTTTCGTGATCGACATGAGCAGCTTGCGATAGAGACCTCCCCAGCTCGTCCTGGCGCGGGAAACCGCCCTTCTTTCCATCCTCTCTTCTCCCATCAGCCGTGCAGCGAACGAAGCCGACTGACTCACGGTTTCTATCGTACCGGCCAAGCCGTTGGAGACGAATGATCCGTCACCCACGCGACGCGTTTCGACGAAACTTTCGGAACTGCTGGACAACACGGCGGGCGCAGGGCAAACTCGGTGAAGATCGTGATGCCGCTCGCTATACTCCTTCGTGATTCGTCGGCGGTAAACTTTCCGCGTGGAATGCCGATACAGGAAACACGGCGGGCACGGGCACAATAAGGCGATCGCGCCATTTGTTTTGAATGGCGGGCGCCAACCACGGCGTCTTCTGTCCGTGCGTACGATTGGACATCATCAATCTGTTTTTGATAAAGTGTGAACCCCAATGGAAGCTGCAGGGTTTTTCCTCCTCCACCACCTGGGAACAGTCCTGAAAGGACGGCGTTTCAAGGTCGGTGTGGTCCTTTCCTGTGTGGTGTGCCTATGGACCCCGGCCGCCGGCTTCGCCCATACGTCCGGCGAACTCTACCGGCAAGCCAAGGCAGCCACTGCGCTGATTGTCGGCATTGACGACGACACGCAATCCCTGTCGTTCGGCAGCGGCGTGTTCGTGTCGGCGGACGGAACCATCATTACCAACGCCCACGTTATCAAAGACGCCACCCGGCTATTCGTGTACAGTCTGAATCAGGAAGTCGATACGCAGCCGGAAATTTTGGCCGTCGAACCCGACTGGGATCTCGCAGCGTTGCGGGTCGCCACTCCGCGCCCTGCCGCGTTCCTTCCGA
>DASSBQ010000181.1:0-24158 GCA_035698625.1 Nitrospiraceae bacterium | reverse complement strand
GATGATCCGCAACGGCCGTTGGAGGCGATTGCAGGCCTCTACGGCCATATCCACCTTCTTGTATGGAGCAAACGCCGTCACCATCAGATAGAAATCTTCCGATCCCGGCGACAACGAAAAATCGTGCCAGTCGACCGGCGGATGAACCACCGTTGCCTCTCGCCCGTAATAACCTTTGATCTTTCCCGCAATATTATGCGAATTCGCGATGAATGAATGGACGCGCCGGGACGATCCGACATCCCAGCGCTGCAACCTGGTCCGGCATGCCTGCATGGCGACCCTGGCCCACAGGCTGGAACGGCCCGGGCCGAAATAATTGTCGAACTGGTCCCAGACATATCGCATGGGAGCATGCACATAAGAGACGTGAACGGCAGGCTCGGCAACATGGACTCCTTTGGCGACGCAATGACTGGAACTCAACACCAAATCATAGTGCTGCAGCCGGAACTGCTCAATAGCGGTCGGAAACAACGGAAGATAATAGCGGTATCGGGAGGATGCCAGCGGAAGCCGCTGCACAAAGCTTGTTTGGATGCGATGGCGTTCGATCGTCGGGGAGACACTGCCTTTCACATGCAGCAGAGTAAACAGGTCGGCCGAGGGGAACAGTTCGCAAAAGATCTCGAGACAACGCTCTCCTCCCCTCATGCCCGTGAGCCAATCATGAACGAGCGCGACTTTAAGCTTGTTCATATCCATGGAATGCCCGACTCGTTCAGATGCCGGCGCGCTGCGACATGCGTTCATCCACGCCGGATTTCGGCGCGAACGGAATGGACAAAAAGTGGCGAAAAAGCAGAAGACAAGCCACGCCCTCGAGCAATATCCAGCCTGCCACCGGCCCCCAGATGCCGAAAGACAGTATAAGGAAGGGAATCAGCATGACACCCGCCATCGCCGAGAGCACGTTGATGCGAGACACCACCCGTTCCTGATGCAGCGCCAGAAGGCCGGCGACAAGCGGACGTTTCAGCGAACTCAAGCCGATGGCCACGAGCGCCCATCTCAGGAGCGAGAGCGCGATGGAGGTCTCCTCCGTCAATTCCATGATCCGCTCGATGAACAGAGTACCGGTCCACACTGAGACCGTCGCGCCAACCACAATCAATCCCGTCAACTTGCTCGCGGCAAGCATCCGGCTGAGCACGTGCGCCTTCCCGCTCGCCGAAACCGTCTCGGCATACGATTTCAGCAGCAGCTTGGACAGGGATGCCCACGCCAGTTCGACGATTGCCGTCGTTCGCTGGACCAAGCCATAGAGCCCGACGGCGGTTCCGCCGAGCATGATCCCGAGGATCAACAACGGCACGCGGACATCGACCACGATGGCGGTCTGATTCAGCCCCAACCATCGCGCATCCCACCAGGCCTGCCGATAACCGCCATTGGGCTTGACCGCATCGGAAGGCAACGAGCCGGCCGCATACCAGGCATACGCATAGAGCATCGCGACACTGAGAACCGACGCGCCTTGTAGGGCGATATAGAGCCCCTCCTCCCCGCTTTGGGCTGCGAGGATCGACCCCACGATCAATGGAAGACCATACATCGACAAGCCCAACCAGACCCGAAACAGGGACACCAGACCATAGCGGTGTCGCGCCAGGCACAGGGCCTCGCAGGTTTCACCCAATCCCTGCAGTGACGCCAGAAACAACCCGGCAGCCATGGCCGGCAGCGGTCCAATGTTCCAGGCTCCCGCGCCGGATAACCCGAGAACCATGGCCATGCCGAGGACCGATAGGCCGCTCTTGGCCAGAAGAACGCGGATAAAGGTCGTCCGATTGAGCGCCGGATCGGAAGCCGGGAGCCGGATCCAATGCTGATTGATGCCGAAATCGATCACCACGGCCAACAGGGCGCCTGCCGCCGTACCGAACAGAAATGCCCCGAGAAACGACAACGAGTAGAATCCGAGATACAGCACGAGCGCATACCGAATCCCTTGAAAAAACGTGTCGGAGATAATCAGAACCAGAGCGGCACGATTCAGATCGGTAAATTGCGAAGGAACGCGCCAGGCAGGATCCATAGGAACTCGGGAGTGCACGCCACACCAACCGAAACGACTAATCTCTACCATTGCACAAGGGACAGTAGAAACAAAAGAGCTACTTTGCTTACTTCTGCTTCGAATTCCGCCACAGTCGGTGATCTGTCAGCTGCTGAGTGCCTGTTCGGTTCGTGACGATTTCGACATACTTTGAGAGATGCTCAAAAGACCGAGCAAGAGGCCGAAGAGTATCGTCCAATGCAATTGAAGGTTGTCCGTAAACATCTCTTCGCCCATGAGATTGATCAAAAGGAACGGTGGCCAGAAAGACAAGAGCATCATCCCAATTCCAGGCAATCCTTTAGTTTGTACACTCGGCTCTACCTTCACAGCCTTCAAGGGAAGCATGATAAAACAAATGCAACTGATTGTTAAAATAATCAGATTTACCATGCCTCCCTTGATCAACACGTCAAGAAACAGGTTGTGCGCGGTCTGAAAATGGACGTGATCGCCTTCGTACGAGAAGCCGATTACTTCTTCTAAAAATCGCTTTCGATCATTGCCGAGACCCGTAAGCAGAACGAGCGGATGCTCCATCAAGTAGCGCACGGTCTTTCCCCACAACCACACGCGAGATTCGACGTTTCGGACCGACGATGTGCGTGCTTCCTTCGTACTCAAGGGCGAAAACGTGCCCAGCGCGCTTCTCCGAAGCTCGAACCGACCTTCGGCTGTGTCGTGGAATCGCTGAAGAGTTGTGTAGGAAACCGGCGCATATGCGCTGATGCCCCAACTGCTGGCAGACACTGCGAGTAGAAGAGGAATAATAAATCCTGCAATGTGCGATTCCTTTAAGACACCGGCTCCGCGCCAGAGGAGAACCAGCATGAAGGTTAGCACGACACCGGACAGGAGAATAAGCGTGGTCCGCGAGCCAGTGTAGAGAATCCCGGGAATTGCCGCAGGCCAGACGACAAAGACCTGACCTCGGGTGTACCACCAGGGAAGGCCTGCATCCAGTCCTCTGATCAGCGCAAGTGCAATGCTGAACAAGACCACCAGCGCCAAGTACATTCCATATGCCCCTTGACTCACCGTATCGGTCCGCAGAACTAATCCGTCATTGGAGAGAACTTCCCCGAACATTCCCATGACGAAATATCTCGGCTCCGACTCGGATCGGGAATGCACGAAGCCGGTGCCCGGATCCTGCATGAATCGAACGAAGGAATAGACCACCGTGACCAATGCCGTCGTCGGGATCATGATATTGAGCAATTTCATGACACGCGATCCATTTCTAATGACGAGGAGCGCGGTGAAAGGAAGCGGGGCCAGATACAAAAACCATTTCATCAGCAACAACCAGCCGGCCGGCTGCCATGATCCGGACCGCAAGTTATTGATAGCCAGGCTGCATCCCAGGCCGATGATGACGAGTCCCATCAGCAGAACCGGCGGTGTGAGGATATTCCATTTCACCGACACCGGCTGATGTCCCCGCCAAACCGCATTGAGCGCCGCCCATGTGGTCCATCCCCAGGCGACGAACAGGAGCGGAGTGAAGGGATGCACGACGACATCGGCGATGAGCCGAACCTTGAACAGGAGCGGAGAAAGAAGCAACAATCCTAGACAAATCAGTCCCAGGCGGTCCATGGCGGACCGACCGCTGTTAAATCGATCAAACATGGAACGACGCTTTGATGGGTGCATAGTTCCTGGTTCGAAGCATTGGATTTCGCCCCTGTCCCGTTGCCGCCCCAAGGTGGAGGGTAGAGCGAGGGTCATCGGACACCGGTCGCGTCCGGCCGGACTTTTCGGCAGATGAGACCCAGTTCAAGAAACCGAGCAAGAGACCGAACAGCATGGTCCAATGCAACTGAAGATTATCGGTAAACATCTCTTCCCCGATAAGATTGACCAGCATAAAGGGAGGCCAGAAAGATACCAGCACCAGCCCGATTCCGACCAGGGCACTAGATTGCGCATCGATCACTACGGTCTTCACGGCACCGGCGGCAAGTCGAACAAGCCGGAAGCAAGCGGCGACTAGAAGAGCCAGGGTTCCCACTCCCCCCTTGATCAGCACGTCCAGGAAAAGGTTGTGGGCCGTCTGAAAATGTACGTGGTCCCCGTTGTAGGATAAACCGACAACTTCTTCCAGAAACTGCTTCCGATCGTTCCCAATACCGATGAGAAGAGCGGTCGGATGTTCTTTCAAGTAGCGGACGGTTCGCCCCCATATCCATACGCGGGATTCCACATTGCGAACTACAGCCTTGCGCGGCTCATTCGTTACCGGTGAAAACGTGCCGAGCGCGCTTCGTTGCAATTCGAATTGGCTCTTCAGAGTGTCTTCAAGGCGATCAATGGCCGGAAATGATACGGGCAGATGCTGACGGATACTCCAAAACCCGGCCGACGCGATGATCGAAAAGACAACAAGTCCCACCACACGACCCTGAGACCATACGACACCACCGCGCTTAAGAAGGAGAAGGGTACCTATCACGACAACCCCTGATAACAGAACGAGGCTGCTTCGCGAGCCTGTATAGAGAATTCCCAGCAAGGCGGCTGGGCAAACGAGAACAGCCTGCCCTCTCGTGTACCATCGTGGAAGCCCTGCGTCCATCCCTCTCCACAGAGCAAGCGCAATGGTGAAGGCCATCACCAAGACCAGATACATCCCATAGGCGCCCTGCGCGACGGTATCCGTCCGCAAGATGAGTCCTTCGCTTGAGAAGACTTCTCCGAACGTTCCCATAGCAAAGTATCTCGCTTCAGATTCGGATCTGGCATTCATGTTGGAAGCGGCTGGGTTCTGCGCGAATCGGTATAATGTATACACCAGCGTCAACAGTGCCACAGACGGGATCATCCAGTTCAGCAGCCTCATCACACGCAGCCCGCTTCGCACAGCCAACAATGCGGTGAAAGGAAGCGGGGCCAGATACAAAAACCATTTCACCAGTAGTAACCAGCCGGCCGGCTGCCATGATCCAGTCCTCATGCTATTGATGGCCAAGCTGCATCCGAGACCTAGGATAATCAATGCCATCAGCAGAACCGGCGGTGTGAGGATATTCCACTTCACCGACACCGGGTTATGTCGCCGCCGGGCCGCATCGAGCGCCGCCCATACGGTCCAGCCCCAGGCAGCCGCCAAAAGAGGAGTGAAAGGATGCAGGACCACGTCGCCGGCGAGCCGTACCTTGAACACTAGCGGAGACAGCAGCAATAGTCCCAAGCACATGAGCCCGGCGCGATCCATAATATCCGAGCCGACGTTATTCTGATCACGCATCGACATGATTTGCCGGGCAGTGTTTTCGTTTGCTAACGAGATTGCACAGATCGGACGGCGAGGTACCGAGACTCTTACAGACGAGGACCTGTCCTGTCAACCGGCGAAGCGTACACCGAGGATCTCGCGATAGGCGCTATCCAATTCGTTCAGCATACGGGAGCAAGTAAAGCGTTTTCTCCGCACATCCTGACCCGTCTTGGCCAAACTCGCTCGAAGCGACGCATCCGTCGCCAAGCGAACCTGCGCCGCGGCAGCGCCCATGACATCGCAAGCCGGAAACAGACAACCCCATCCCTTCAGGATATCCCGATTGCCGACCACATCGCTCGCGACGATCGGCACCCCTTGTTCCATTGCTTCAAGCAGGACCAGCGGCAGTCCCTCCCAGCGGGAAGTCGACACATAGAGATCGAAGACTCGTAGGAGATCACAGGCATCGGTGCGGGCGCCGAGGAAGACGACTTTTTCACTCTGCCCGGAATCTGCCACCCGGTCCTTCCAGTGGCGCATCGCTTGGCCATCGCCGCCGCCGATGATGACCCAAACGGCGTTCGGCACATGCGATGAGACCTCCGGGATAGAAGCCAACAGTAGATCCAAGCCTTTGGCATAATCGAACCGTCCGATCCATCCGATCACGAAGCGATCCGTCGGAATATTCCACTCGTGAAGCAAGGACTCGCGGGTCGCCTGATAACCGGGATGGGCGCTCTCATCTCTTATCAAACCCGAGATCACCACCCGTGACCGGCGCACAGGGAGATGCTGGCGCTGTGCAGTTTCCCGTTCTCCGTGCGACACATAGAGCACTGCATCGAGGAACAGACGAAACAGGAACTCGAAGCACCATGAGGGCACATACCGCCAGCCGCTCTTATAGGCATAGTGAGGCCCATGCGGCGTATAAATGACGGGAATTCGAACCAGCATCTTGACCCACAGGGCAAAGAAGGCGGCTCCTCGACCGTGCGCATGGATCGGCGCCGGAGCCCGAAGCAGCTCTTTTAACAGCTGCCAGACCGAATGAAGATTCGGCCGGCGCATGGGCAGAACCGAGACATCTACCCCCATCTTTTGCCAGATCTCGACGAAGGGCTTTTCGTTCGAACAAAAGATCCGCACCTGCTTCCCGATTGCTTGTTGATGCCGGGCCACCGCCGTAATGTAGGTCGGACCGCCTCCGATGCCGGCCGTCGCCGTCATGTGCAAGGTGCGATTCGGCAGCCATGCGGCCAGGGCAAGACCGCCGAGTCCGAGCAGTAAACCGAACAGCATGGACCAATGCAACAGCAGGTTGTCGGTCAACAGTTCCTCTCCCGTGAAACTCGCGAGCATAAGCGCCGGCCAAAAGGACATGAGGACCCAACCGATCCCGATGCGGCTGATCGAATCACGTTCTCGAACCGGGATAATGACATTGGTCACGGCTGCCCAGAACAGCCACACACAGGCCGCCAAGAATGGGATGAGCGGGACGATACCGCCTTTGATGAGAATGTCGAGAAAGACATTATGAGCAGTCTGATAATTGATGTTCGGTCCCTCATAGGGCAGGCCGATGACGTCTTCCACGAACCGCCGGCGATCATACCCGATGCCCAGCAGCATCGTGCCGGGATGATGCATCAGGTAGCGCACAGCTTGACCCCAAATCCATACTCGGATTTGAAGATTCTTGACGGACCGTCTCGTCGTCCGGTCGTCGTCCTGGAGCAGCGGAGAGAATTGGCCGCTTGCGGTTCGTTCGATGTCCAGCTGGCTCTCCAACGTTTCCTCGAAACGATCGAGGGTCGGCAGGGCTGCGCTGAAAGGACCATGGAGAAGAAGGACGGTGATCGGCGCCAAGAGAAGCATGGTGGCGCATACGACGCGACGCTGTCTGCTGAGATAGTCTCCCACGTTCAACAGAAGCAGCATCAAAAACACGATGACCGCCGAGCCCAGCAGCACGAGGCTCGAACGCGAGCCGCTCAGGAGGATCCCGCCAATGATCAGAGGACCCAGCACGACAGCCTGGACGGAAGCATACCGGCGAGGAACCAGCCCATCCCATCCTCGAAACAACGCCAAGCTCAGACTGAAGATCAGCACGAACGACAAATACATGCCGTAGGCTGTATGGCCCATCGTGTCCGATCTGACAGCGATGCCGTCCGGAGTGAGGACCTCGGCCATCATTCCCATGGCAAAAAATCGAGAGGAAGAGTCGACATACACGTTCGAGTATCTGCCCTCCATCGCCTGCCAGAGTCTGAAGGATGAATACAACAGCGTCCCGAAGGCGACCAGCGGCACCAGATAACTGACGAGCCTGATCACGTGCGTCTGCCTGCGCAACGCCAGAAGCGTGGTCAGAGGAAGAGGGGCCAGGTAGAGCAGCCATTTCGCCAACAGCAGCCACCCCGTCGCCTGTAGAGAACCGAGCCGAATGGAATTCACCGCCAAACTAAACGCCAGCCCAACGACGGACAATCCTAATAATAGGACCGGGACATTCCACGCCTGCCATTCCGCGATGTACCATCCGTTCGCGAACGACGTAAACGTCCGTCTGCTTGTCCAAGCAACCCAGATCCAGGCTGCAATCAGCAAAGGGACGAACGGATGAACGACGAGACCTTCGGCAACACGGAACTTGAACATGAGAGGCGAAAGGAGAAGCAGGGCGAGTATGGCAAGCCCGATAAAATCGGACCGAGGCATGGCGGTCGCGACCGTACTGACCGCACCACGCGGCGGATCCAAACCGGCCGGCCGTTTAGTCATTCCGGAGAACCTGCTCATAGACCCGCTCGAGATCGGCCACGTGGCGTTCAAGTGACTGCGGATTGCCCCAGTACCGACGATAAGCCGCTTCTCCCAGTCGCCGCACGAACTGATGGTCCTGCAGCCGGTTCATTACGGATTGAAGGTGTCGGTCGTCACCGCTCCGAAAATGCAGCCCGGTTTCGCCGTCGATGACGAGATCGCGGGCGGCGCAGGTATCGGCAACTATTGCCGGAACTCCCAAGGCCGCTGCCTCGAGTATGACCAGCGGTTCTCCTTCGTACCACAATGACGGAAAAATCAGTGCCCGTGCCTGTGCGACTTCCTTGAGCACGGCATCTCGCGGCAACCATCCCGTAACGGCGGCATCGGGTGCCAACCGACGAACCTCGCTCACGCTTTCGCCGTCTCCGATGAATCTCACGTTCCAGCCGGTTCGACCCGCTACCGAAGCCAGAAGGTGCGGTCCCTTTTCTCGGGACATCCGCCCCACCATGATATAGGCGCTGTTGTCGGCTGGGTCGACCGCAGTCCCACGGACCACACCGATCATATTGTGCACATGATGGATGTGGACTCCTGCCGGAAGATACGGCTCCAGGATACGGCGGCTGAAGTCCGAGACCACGATGACATGCTTGATGCCGTCCGGAAGCAATCCCCATCGTCGTTGGACGACATGCCGAACGACACGCCATATTTTGTGGCCATATCCGCGGCGATCACAGGGTTCCATGACACAGGACAAGGACAGCGGTTGCAAACGACAGATCTCGTCCCGGGGATGATTATAAAACCCGCTGTTCGGACAGACCGAGACGTAATCATGGAAGGTGCAAACCAGCTTCGCTCCCATCGTCAGAGCGGTGCGAACCACGCTGGAAGAGAGCGCCTTGTCCCACCCGTGCACATGAACCACAGTCTGACGCACGTCCATGCGGCCAAGCGTGTCCGCCATCATGCGAGCCGCCTTCACATTCCAAATGCCCTGGACGACGGCTCTGGTTCGGCGCCGGTCATCCGCAATGGCTTGTTGGTCGGTGCAGACGACTTTCACCGGACCGGCCGCAATTTCAGCACCGACGGGACCCACGCTTGCAAAAAGGGTCACGGCATGGCCTTGCTCCGCTAATCCGCGAGCACTGGCAAGCGCGACGGCGGCATTCCCTCCGCTCACATGGGCGAAATCGCTGACGACGACGATATTCATTCGCGCTCCATCATTTTTCACTCCGGACCGCCCTCTCGGCTAGCAGCATGCTGAACAAGCCTCCCGGATTTGCCGCGCCGGAGGCGTTTTAAACATGCTGCACGGGATTCTCTCGCTCCGGGATATCCGCAAGAACTCTTTTTCGACGTTGCAGAATCGTGCTCAACGCCCTGCTAAAGGTCAAGGTACGCACAGATTGTCTCGACTCGTCGTCCCCAATCGTGCATGGAGGCGTAGCGCTGCAGATCCGCTTTATCGGGCGGCGCCGAGATCACCCGTTCCAGCGCCAGAATAAAGGAGTCGGTTCCTCGGCACAAAACGGCCGGACTCTTTAGGTGTGTCAATTCCTTCCATTCGACCGCCACTACCGGCAGCCCGCAGGCGAGATACTCATACAACTTGAGCGGGTGAATACTTTTCACCAGCTCGGCATGGCGCTCCACATCGAAGGGGATGATGCCGACATCGGCATGATGCATGTACGGGGGCAGGTCCGCATAGGATCGGCGCCCCAGAACGTGAACATTCGGTCGTTGCTGCAGCCGCTGCCTGGCCAACTCTTCCGGCCCGATGAAGGCAAACGACACGGAGGGCAATCGACTCGCCGTCTCGTTCATCAACCGAAAATCGAACCAGTGATCCATCGCTCCTACATAGAGGACGATCGGCCGGGGAATGTCCACATACTCGCCGGGGACAGGGCGCTCACTTGAAGCAAAATGAGCATAGTTCACGCCGTTCGGCAGGTAGGCCAGACGTTTAGGCGCACACGCCTTGACGTGGTCTTCCAGGCTTCTTGCCGTGTAGGAAACGAGATCGACCCATTGCGCCAATTCTCGTTCAAGCGCCAGCACGGCCGGAGTGGTCTTCGCGAAGCCGGCAATGTTATCGGGAACGCGATAGAGCGATTTCCGATGCACAATCGCCCGAAGCCACTGCAAATGGACCACGCTGTCGCAATATAGGAGATCGACTGATCCAAACCCATTGGAGCGAAGGACGTCGATGAGCGAAGGCCAACTGAACCGCGACCACCATCTCGCCACCGATTCACTGTTTAGCAGGGGTTTATTATTCGGTGTAACAAGAGCACCCGGAACATAGGTCCAGAGACGGCCGTCACAGTCGGTTCGACCTCCGGCAGAATAGATGCCGTACCGCTGTCGCAGATCGGCAAAATCGGCGCCGAAGAGATGCCAGGGAGAAAGAGGATCTGATACAAATCCGACATCCCAGCCGGCACGCAGAAACCCGCGGGCCAGTTGATGACTGCCGACGTGAAACGGGGAGTGCCAATAATTCGACGTGGCCATCAGCAGACGCCGTCGGCTCATAGACCCTGCTCTTTCATGGCCGCGCCATCCGGTTAGGCGGCTACTTACTTCCTGGCCTTAATCGCAATGAACCACCCCCACCGATCAGGAAACCAGCTGCTTATCCAATCGGGAAATCTATTAGAATCATAGGGAGTCAATAGCTGCTTCGTCTCGACCATGGAGAATTCTCCCCAGAGCCTTTGCAGTTCCATCCTGGTATACGCCTTGGTCCCCGGACTCTCCATGTGATGTGCCACGCAGTCCGCCCAGGACCGCCAGGGCCTGCCCGACAAGAGCGCATACTTGACCCACAGCTTAAACACCACAAGAGAACGTCGGGCATACATCATCCCGATGAAGGATCCTGTCGGCTTCAGAACGCGCCGGATCTCGCGAATGATGCGTTCAGGGTGAGTCGAATGGTGGATGACGCCCCATGAGTACACCACGTCAAAAAAATTGTCGGGAAAGGGCAATTTCTCCGCATCCACACGCTGCAGAACAGAATGACAGCCGTAAAGAGCCAGGTGCGCGTTGGTCGTTTCTATCGCCCGGTCCGTCAAGTCAACCCCATAGCAGACGGCGCCTGCCCTGGCCCATTGGAGATGATCAGTTCCGGCCCCGACCCCGACTTCGAGAACGGTTTCGCCCCGATGTCTGGTGAATTGAGCGAACGCATGAATGAACGGCTCAAGGGCGTACCGATGATCCTCTATACGCGCGAACCATTCCGGTGTCAGCTCTTCTCTCTCGCCGACGATACACTTGGCGGTGCCGCATGCCTCCGCATCCCAGTATTGGCGAACCTGTTCATTCTTTACACTCTGTCCCATAGCTGTCTCCGCGAATACGTGAACATTCGCTTCTTGCCGCCACTCTCTCCCTCGAGCAGTCACATCTCATTGCTGGGACTCTTCTTCATGTCGTCCAGTCCGCGCTTCATGGACAGGAAGAGAGCAGCCGATCACCCGGCCGATGCAGCTGTTCGTGTCCCGTAACCATTATCCACCCACTATCCAGCTACAGGGACATCTTTCGCCGCAGCAGAGAGAACCTTCCAAAATGCGGCCCGCACTTTTGATGCGTCGTGTCGCGCTTGCGCTACGGATTTGGCCCGAGAGCCCAATTGTCGTCGAAGCGATTCGTCATTCACAAGCGTACGCAGCGCGGCAAGAAGATGAGACTCATCCGGCGAGGACACCACATACCCCCAGCCTTCACAGGCCGCATACTGCGCCGTCGCCGCTTCACGGGGAGCATACACGAGTACGGGAGTGCCGGACATCATATAGGCCGGCGCCTTCGTAGGCAGCGAAAACCGTATATATCGCGCGCTTCGCCGATCAAAATTGTAAGGTAGCACCAGCAGATCCGAATTGGCCAACAGCGCGGGGACGGAATCCGGATCCGGTGGCCCGTCAATCCAGACCACATTGGACGGCAATCCATACGCGCACAGGTATGCGGATTCGTGCCGAGGAGCATGAATACGCATCTGAATTGGAATACCTTCAACCGCCAGCTGCGCCACTGCCCGCGCAAGATTCCCGAGGCTATTCTTCTGCCCGTCCGGCACGATCGAGCCGACATAGCGTACGACGAATGGAATGCCGGCCTTCCAATCGGTTTTGGAGAATGGCAACCATCGCTCGAGATCGAGCGCGTTCTGGAAGGACAGAAAGCTATGGCCGTAGCGGGCCTCGTACTCCCGGCACATCGGCTCACAGATAGCCAACCTAGCGGCGGATTGTGCTAATACCTGCCTCAGTCCCCGCTGCACAAAAGGCCCTACGAACGGCGCAAGCCAACCGCTTCGGTACAACACGGCTGGCCAGTCGTCCATCATATGGATCACTAATGGAATATGGAACTGCCGCACTAGTTGCCGGGTCAAATCCATTTGTTCCAGAGAACCGAGAAAGGCATAGAGTAAAGTCGGCCGAAAGTCCTGCACCCAAGTCACGAGCCGATCAGTCAGATGGGCATACTTCGGCACCCCCTCTCCCATTCCTTTCTTGATGAGAGCGAGCCACCCTCTCCCTGCCGAAGCGAACGCGGAACTTTCTGCAAGTTCGCCGCGCGGCTCGCCCTCCTCCTTCATGCACCCATACAGGCGCCGCAGCAGCGAGAACGGCCGGCGCCATCGGATCTCTTCTTCGGTCAGATGATAGAAATTTCTGCACACGCTAAAGTCTTCCGACGTGCGGTCCTCATGCAGGTTAGCAAGGCGGTCGCTCGGCCATCCGCGAAACAGATTCGTCAATGTGATGCCGCCGCCCGTCACCAGATTGAAGCTATTCGACGTGACGACAAGCAGCCTGGGCAATTCGGCATTCACGTCGGACTCTTTTCTCGACGTTCGAGGAGAAACATCCAATCGGCCGCCCAGGTAAACGGCAATGAATCAGCCAGGCGTCCATTGAAACGGTAGAGGACATCCCGAAAGGGCGACAGCTTCAACAGTTGATCAAGGTAGGGGCCGCACAACAATGTCCTGGCGCGTCGCTCCACAATGACGAAACCGGCTTCGCCGAACAGTAGTTCGAGCCGGCGCCTGCGAAAGAATTGAATGTGGCCGGAATCGACATTGAGAAATCCGGTCTCTCGCTGTCGTTCTTCCTCGTTCGCGTTCTTCGTGTTGGGATGCCGGCTGAACGGAGACAGCAGCAGTTCACGAGTTCTCCGCATACTCTGATGGATTCCGAATCGTTTAAGCCTGCGCTCAAGGGAGCAACAGAGCTCATATGAACCATAGCCATTCGGAGTCGTGACAATGAGCATTCCCCAAGGGACTACCAACCTTCTCAGAGAGTGAAGCGCATCGCCGGGGTTCGCGAGATGCTCCAGCACCTCGGAACATATGACCATGTCGAATTGAGCCCCCTGCTCCAGAAGTTTTTCGATTGATAAGGCCTCGAACGTCAGATTGGGCAATTGATAAAGGCTGCGCGCGAGTTTGATCGATGGTTCATGCACATCGCTTCCGACCACGATATGCCCCAACCGGGCGAGCGGATAGGACACCAATGCCCCGGTGCCGCATCCATAGTCGAGCACTCTCAGCTGCGATAGACCTCGTCGTGTTGCATACCCTTCCACCCACTCCCGGAACACGACCCAGCGTTTGACGGCCCCGTAGGAATCCTCAGTCCAAGTAATCTGTTCCGTTGAAGGATCATTCATTGTCCGCGCAATGATGTCCCCGCGTCCTGGGGTTGCGGCTCAGGATGGCCGATGCGCGTCGCCGGGGCGTCACGGTTCAGCCCACGCATGGCAAGCAATCCGGCGTACAGGTCGGCATATCGGGAGACCTGGAGGTCGGCTGCATACTCGCTTTCAGCCAGGGCCCGGCATTTTTCGCTCAAGGCAGTTCGTCTCGAGCGGTCGGAAAGGATCCATTTGATGCCGACCGCCAAGTCCATTGGATCCTTCTCTTTTGCGAGATATCCGGTTTCCATGTGCCGGACAATCTCTGAAACGCCACCCACCCCAAAGGCGACGCTGGGAGTGCTCGATGCGGCCGCCTCGATCAAAGATACGGGAAGATTATCCGCCAGAGTGGGCGATACAAACACGTCCGCCGCCGCATAGCATTGCCGCATTTTGCTCGGCGCCGACAAATACCCGACCTCGCGCACTGGAAACGCCCCCTCATAGTCCTCAAACATTCCCTTACTTCCCACGGCCAAGATCCAGGGACGGGGGGTCATGTCTAAAAACCGCAGGGCCTGTTTAAAGTATGCCGCGCCTTTGCGGTTGGCGCCTGTGATCGTGTCGGCGAAGACGACCACCATGATCACCTGCGCATCGCTTGGTATAGACAGTTCCTGTCGGGCCCGTTGGCGATCGCCGGGACAGAATTCCGAAAGGTCTATGCCGTAAGGAATGCGCCGGACGTCACAGTCTTCGAACAACGGGCTCGCTCGAACCATGCCGCACAACCATTCGGACGGCGCCACGACAGACAATCTTGAATATCCATAGCTCTGCCGTTTTCGCCGCCAAAGCAACGCCGTGGTATCGACAGCCAATTCCGGATACTCGCGAAGGTTCGGACATTGCCCGCAGCCCGACCGCCATCGCTCGCAGTCATAGTTATACGAGCAATGCCCGGTCAATGCCCAGGTATCGTGCAGCGTCCATACAAGCGGGGCCAGTTTGGATAGTTCGGGCAATATTGTAAAAGAGAAGAAGTTTCCATGGAGATTGTGCAGCTGAATGATATCCGCACTTCTTACAAACGGATGATCCAGAAACCTATTCTTCAGTGGTTGCAGCAAGTATTGAAGCCCGGTCAGGGTTTCACATGTCCGTACGGCCCGCTCGCATATCTTACCGAACAGTGTCCGAGGAAACCCAATCCGGTCAATTTCCGGACGCGACTCCACGCGCTGCCCCACCACCATCGAGGAACGGTGTCCCGCCTTCAATAATCCCTGGTGCAACTGAAATGAGGCGCGTGCCGCGCCCCCGCTATTGTCGGCGGTGCCGATATGGACAATATTCATCCTGCCTCTTCGCCGAGGACCTGGTTCGGCTACGCGGGCTGCACGAAGTCAATCGCATCGGAACTCAGCCAGGCCGCAAGCTGAGTGAGATCTGAGGCCTCATTCACGCTGTCCGGTCCGTTCAGCCGGAACGTGATGTTGGTATCCAGCGGGTCGCCGACATCCGCAATGGGCCGCTTCACAAGCTCGAAGCTCTGCGCCGGCCATGGCCGCCTCATAAACAAAGTATGGGCGAATCGCTGCGCCAACTGAACCTGCTCATGGGATAACGGGGGGACCGTGTGCGCTTCGGCCAGACGCTTCACATATTCCTCACGCGTGCCGGAATCGATCGTAAACCCCAACCCTGAATACCGCCCCGTTCCGGCCGTCAAAACCGGTATGCCGTGGCATGCCATTTCGATTCCCACCGTTCCCCGCACCGTGACGCAGAGATCCGTGATGTGAAAGAACGAAAACGTATTGATATCCGTGTCCGGGGACACAATCTGAACATGATCGGGCAAGGTTCCGATTTCACTGCGAATGGCAATGGCATCCCTCAGTTCCCCGGAATACTTCTCATATTTCAATTTCCATACGAGATCCGGATGGAGCTTGATCACCCAGTTGAGAGCGGAATTCTTGCAGGCCGCCTTGACGGTCTCGATAAGCCAGGTCTCATAGTCTTGAAACAGGCTGCTCCCGTAAAAAAATGTCGCGTCCCACAAGATATGAGAGAATACAACGGCGGTTTTCTTGGACGGATCCAGCCCGAGTTGGCCGATCACCTCCTGGCGGGACTTGATTTTCTTATCCTGGTGCAAGTAGCGCCTGTTGAACCACGTTCCCATGTGATAGCTGTCGGCAAATTCGTTCATCAGCGTGTTCGCCTGATCGGATGACCACGCTCTCGATTTCGTCGCGCTCCACAACGCCTCATCAAGAGAGAACGGATGTTGATGCCTGTTCCGGAACTGATACCGCTTTAGAATATACTGGTTGGTATTGTGAGACCCGACATACTGCACGACCGGAATGCCGGCGGCGATGCAGACCCCGAATATTTCCGCAAATGGGGAAATCCCTTTCTCGAGAATCAAGCCAAGAACCGGGGGAGATTCCGCCAACATGGCCTCTGCCGCCAATACATTGTGTCGAATTCGATCGAGTTCGGCGGACAGCGCGATCCACGTTTCGCGATCCGTCAAATCAAGGCGGCTGAATTTGTTCTTGTACACGTGATTCGAAACCGCGACACGCCCCACGTCGACTCCGTGATAGCTAAGCTCCATGAGCTCGGCCATGGTCATCCTGGGCTCAGGGTCGTGCCGCCCGTTGCGGGCATGCGCCTGCCGGACCCTTCCCTGATATTGCTCGAAATACAGCCCATGCCCGATACGAAAACTCCGATGATAGTCTTCGATCCAATGAACACGAGCGACATGAACCGCCACGGGCATCATTCCAGCCAAGCGAACGGCCATGGAAAGGATCCCCTCCAGCTTAACGCCCCAAACCGTGTGCATGCTGCCGATCATCCAGACAGGTTTGGACGGATCCCCTGCGGGAATGCTGCTGCTGAAGGTCTCAATAGCGGCCCGACACTCCCGATAATCGTTATTCATGGTGCGCCGGCGTGCCCGTTCTTCGGCGAACAGGAACCACCGCACCGCTTCTCCCAACACGCTTCTCATCCCCAGCCGTTCCAACAGCCCGGCGACGGGGGATCGCTTCGCCATTTCCACCAACGAATCGTAATGCCTGAGCATGGATTCCGCCTTTTGGACTTGTCGCTGTGCCGATATGCGATAGATCTATTCCTGTTCACAAATTCAAGAATGTTCAGCGCCCATCGGTGGCGCGTCAGACGGCCCGGGCACACTATTCCTGATCTATTTGCGCGGCAGAGCCGGCTTCATCAGGAGAAAGTATGCGGGAGAGAGACTTGGCCGGACGCCAATAGCCATTCAGCTTTTTTAAGATCTTCCTCCCCATCCACATCGATCGCGTACGCGTTTGGGACGAGCCGTGAAAGAGATCGGACACCGAATACCTCCTTTCCCACTCTGATTGTTCGAGCTCGAGTCACAACGAGATTGCCGAAAATGAAAAAGGTCGGCTTGCGCTGCTTGTTGTGACATTCCTTCCTTTCGGCGGCGAATCTGAACTTCACCAGACCATCCTCGATCACTCGCTGGTTATAGGCATGATGGTTATGCGGCAATGTGCACAGCGTCTGCACAGAATCGGCCTCCGGGTCCGCTCGCAGCGACTTCACCGCCCCGTCAATATCGTCCGGCAATACAAATGGAGAGGTCGGCTGTAACAAGGCAATCATTTCCGGCACGGTGTCACCCTTGGCCTCCACGTCGGCCAAGAGATGCGAGAGCACCTCAAGAACGGGAGTGTCGTCCGCGCACAACGGCTCAGGACGCCGATGAACCTCGATTCCCATGCGGCGACATTCCTCCGCTATCTGCGGGTGCTCCGTCGAGCAGATCACTCGGGACAGGGCACGGCTTGCGCGCCCTGCCATGATCACATAGTGAACAAGCGGCCGCCCCCCCAAGGAAACCAAATTTTTCAGAGGGATTGTCTTAGAGCCGCCACGAGCTGGGATGATGCCCCAGGCTTCCCCGCGAAGCTCGGGACTCATTGCTTCATCCCGGTTAAGGCCCGCGTCACCAGCTCGATCGTATGCCGTTCGGTCATGCGCCAGGCATCAACCGTGGACCCTCCAATATGCGGAGTGATGAGCAGCTTGTCGTGCGTCTTGGCGTATTCCACCAATGGATGCTCGCTGACGCGACGCTTGAACATCGGGTCGTACTCGCCGTCCAACACATCGACCGCCGCACCGGCCAACTTCCCGGATCGAAGAGCGGTCAAGAGGTCCTGTGAATCAACGATCTCCCCTCGCGATGTATTGATAAAATACGCGCCGTCTTTGAATTGAGCAAACCGGGCCGCATCAAAAAGCCGTATGTTCCTGTCCTCCATGGGAATATGCACGGTCACGATGTCGCTGGCGGACACCAACTCGCTTAAGGAAGAGACCTTCGCCGCCCATTCCCAATCAACCGTCACGCTCGGATCATAGTAACGGACCGTCATTCCAAAGCTCCGAGCGATGCCCGCCACCATTTTGCCCAATCGTCCGAGGCCCACAATGCCGAGAACCATGCGAGACAGCATGGCTTTACCGCCGAAGTTCCTCCGCTCCCATTCGCCGGCGCACACGGCCTGAAACGACCAAGGCACCCGTCGCGTCAGGCCGAGGATCAACGCCCATGTCATTTCCGCTGTAGGAGTGATCGTCTGCAGAAACTGTGTCTCTTCCTTGAGTGAAATCACCCGTATCCCCCGTTGCGCGGCATAGGCGATGTCGATATGCGGCACCCCCGTCGTGTTGGACGCGATAACCTTCAGCCTTGGCGCTTGATCGATCTTTTCCTTTCCCCAGAAATATCCCAGCGGAGCGATGACGACCTCGATAGCCTTCAAGTCTTCAGGACGATCGTCGTCGGGTGTGGCCGCGGTGGTCACACGAAACCGGGCGTGCAGCAACGCCAAATTTTCAGGCTGGTACCTGAGCAATTCGTAGTAACGAAGGCTCCGTTTATCGTCGGTTGCGTGCGTCACAGACATATTGATCCGGCAATACCAGAAACAGGCACACCTGCTCGATCTCTTGCACTCATCCGCGTCCTGTCATCGGCTCTGCCGCCGACGAGCATTGATGAACCGGACGCCGCAAACGCCGGACATCGCTACTCCCCGGAATCAATATCATCCCAACACAACGCGGCATCGGCCTCCAATGCGCGCATGAGCCGCCGGCCGATCACGTGATGGAGCCGATTCGGGGGGATCCCGCCGCCCGGCCGCTTCGCGACCAGGTCATCGGAGGTCAATCGACGACCTGCGGGCAGGTCCTGCGCGGCCACCAATGATTTCAACGCCCACTTTGCACCCTCATGTTCGCACGGAGCCGCTTCCTTCCGTCCGTGTCCAATCATCGAAGCGACCCGCCGGATATCGGCGACCAACTGAGGAAACGTGTCTGGTCCGGCCGACACCTTCCAATCATGCGCGTTGGGCACGTCGCGCAGGATCGTAATATGCTTTTCGATAATGGCCGCTCCCCTCGCGACGGCGGCCAGAACGGCCACACCGTCCACCGTATGGTCCGAGTATCCGACCGGCCCTGGGAAGATCTCTTTCAGACGGCCCATCGCGGCCAAATTTACCTCCGTGTCCGGTGTCGGGTATGACGTCGCACAATGCAATAACGCAAGCTGCCGGCATCGTCCCGCGGCGCATGCGTCGACGGCTTCCTGAACATCCGGCTCGCCGTACATGCCGGTCGACACAATCATCGGCTTTCCCAGAGAAGCCAGCTTTGTCAGAAACGCGGGGTTGTTTCGCTCCCCGGACCCCACCTTGACCGCCGGCACATCGAGATCAAGCAGCCACGGGATCCGCGTTTCATCGTGGGCGGTTGACATGAACAACAGTCCCTTCTCGTCGCACAAATCTTTCAGCTCGCGGCATTGCTTCAACGTCAGATTTCTCGGCCGAAGTCGATTGCGCCACTCGGCTGCGCGTTTGGCGATCAACACATCGACGTCGAAGAATTGAATCTTAAAGGCGTCGGCGCCGGCTTTTGCTGCAAGCTCCACCAGCTGCCGCGCCAGATCCATGTCGCCGAAATGCGCGACCCCCGCCTCGGCAATAATGAAAACGGGATGCCCTCCGCCGATGACGCGATTGCTTACTCTGAAGCTTGAAGGAAATACCATCGGCACGAATGGATTTGGATTATCCGCTGAACGGCCGCAGTCATGATGGAGCTCACCGTCGTACACCGACGCACACGGCGAAGCCTATCGAGAGCTATGCTGGATCATGAGCACACGACCCGCTGTGATTCTCGCTATCGTTCAATAGGTGATCCGCTTCTCGATCTTAAGTTTCGCATCGCCCAATATGGAGGCCATTCGGTCGCCGGCTCGCCCATCTCCATACAACTGAGACGGCGCGTAATGTCCGTGATCCAACTGTCGCCGGATAGCCGACATGATCTGCTTGCGATCATACCCCACGTCGATTACATTCGGGCCTCGTTCACGCCCCGCCTGTCTGGTTCCGATCGTGACGGACGGCACTCCCAGAAATGAGGTCTCGCGGATACCGACGCTCGATGAACCGACCATGCATGCGGAATTCACCACGACTTTATAGAAGGTTTCGGGCGGCATATTCTTGAAAAAATGAATGAACGACGGTTGATACTTCTCGCGAAATACCCGCAGCCCTTTCGAAATTCTATCCGAGCCCGCGTCCACATTCGGCCAAAACCATAACGTCGGCATTTTCGTCTCATAGACGGCCATCAACGTTTCGTGAATATGGTCATACATGTCCTCATACTCGGTCGTGACGGGGTGCTGCATGACCAGAAGATATTTTCCCGCCTCGAGATCCAATGCCGGACCGGAGCCGTACTTCTGGGTCAACGTCGCAAAGTCGAGCCTGCGATCTCGCGTCGACGCTGCAGCCAGATCAATGGATGAGCATCCTGTTACAAATACCGTGTCTTTTTCTTCGCCCAGTCGCCGTACGCGCTCCGCCGCCCCTTCGGTCGCGACCAGATGCAGATCTGCGAGCTTGGTAATGGCATGCCGGACCTTTTCGTCGATCGAACCCGTCACCTCACCTCCCTGAACATGAACGACGGGAATATTCATGTAGGCGGCAGCGGCGGCAACCCCGAGGCTTTCATAGCGATCGCCGATCACGACCACCGCGTCCGGCTTCAGATTATCGAGAACCGTCGCGATTTCCATGATTCCCATGCCCGCTGTCTTTGCCATCGTGACGGGATTCTCACCCTCCAGCACGAAATAGACTCTGGCCGCGATCTGAAAGCCGTCGGCCTCGATCACGTTGACCGCCTCCCCGTACTTCTCAAGAAGGGCGGAGGCTCCCACGATCAACTGCAGTTCCAATCCGGGATGATTCTTGACGGCAGTGAGGAACGTCTTCAGCCGCGCGTATGCACCCCGATAGGTGATGACGACCGCGATGGTCCGCCGGTCCTTCGAATGGCTCATAATTCTCCTACCATGCTACAGTGGATGGCAACGGCATTGCTCATTACACCATCAAGACGGCTATTGCCTTTTTATCCAGACGGGCGGCTGCGATCTGTCGTAGATAAAACGCACGGGGAACGACGGCGATTCCGTCCGCTCCTGCAGTGAGAATTCAACGCTATGGCGGTACGGGGTCTCTTGTATTGAGAAGACGGGATCCCGTCTGTAGACCAGTTCGTCATTGCCTATGCGTCTCACTTCAGCGTGAGCATGGTCAAAGAATATGCGATATCGGCAGCCGTCGGGGGCACGGACCCACGAGAGGCAATCCAGCAGTTGCTCATGACCCGCAGTGTTCTTCCAAACCGGTTGGGCGCCGCACGGCGGCATCTTGCAGGCCAGCACATGCAGATTGTTGTCGGCTTGTATACGGATGGGGGTAAACCCATGTCTCTTCATGAGCGCGGCCAATGAATGAAGCGAGAAGGTATGACAGTGAACGGCCGCGTGGCTCTGCATGAACAGCGTCTCCCCCAGCCAAAGATCCGGCACCTGAATATAAAGCATTCCTCTGTCGCGAACCAGGGCGGACAGTTGAGCCAGGTGGTGCGAGACGTCGCCGATATGTTCCAAGACATGGACCGAGTAGGCAAAGTCGTACGGTCCGTACTCACGAACGGGCCCCAAATCGGTCACCGGACAATCGAATACTTTCAGGCCCAGCTGCCTGCAGGCTTGCGCCCGAAACCGGCTCGCCTCCACGCCATACGTGTCGTACCCGAGACGCTTGAACAAATTCAACTTCCCGCCATATCCACACCCGATTTCCAGGACCTTCCGAATATCCGGGCGCGGCAGGTAATAGCCTTCATTTGCCTCGATGATTCCTTCCAAGAAGGCACGGATCTGTCTCATGCCCGGCTGTTCCCGTCGCATGGATTTTGATAATTCCCACCACGCCGTTTCAACTCCCGGCAATTTCTTGAGGGCGGTCTTGATGGTGCGCCGGGGTTTCGCCAAACCAGTCTGCCCCGCATCGAATTCCCTCGCGTAGTATCGATCCAACCAGGCGACACTCGGCATCTTGCGAAAATACCGGTGCTCGCAATGAACGCAATACGCCGATTCCATCGAGGTCGCTTCACCGGCCCGCACCTCCGCCACGAGAATCGAATCTGCCGCCGTCCGACAGATGGGACAAGGTCCTGACTGGAAATCACCTTGCGGAACGTCGATCTCCGTCATCGGCCCTTCCAAGCCCACCCTGGTCACGTGAAGATCAATCATCCGATTCCCGCACAAATGTCGTCAAATCTCGCCTCCTCGAATCCCCAAGAATGATCGCGGCAGCGTCCCGACCAAGATCCTGCGGCCGCGCAATGGCGCCTGTTTTGCCACACGATTTCAGAGAGGCGACAAGGCATATCTTTGCAGAGGATCGAGCGCGCGCAAATCCGCACCGGAACACAGTCGAAACTCGCGGGAATACGGCGAGGCGCCGGAGACATACTGAAAGGTCAGCAAGACTCGGGATCGCTTCTCACACTTCCCGCCTTTATGAAAGCCGGTCGTATCTGCGAAGATGGCCGTCCGAGCGGGTCCCGTGTACGCTTTCCATCGATCGTCCGCTATCGAAGACCGCATTTCTTGATCGTCCAGCCGGCCCGGCTCGGGAGCACTTGCCGTCCCGGCCGGTGTCCGGTGGGTGCCGGGAATGAACCAGAACGGTCCGTTGTCCGGATCGACATGTGCCAGATAAATAAATACCTTCAAGATCATCCGATCATCGGCGTCACGATGCCACAATTGAGATTCCTTCGGAGGAGACGGCGTAGGACGATTAACCCACACATTGATCGCGCGCAAACAGCTCCGAAGCCCCAAGTAGGCATTGGCAGTGTGCAGAAAAGATGGATGCATGGCCAGCTGGAGGAACGGGCTGCCGAGATCAAATTCCGTCCCCAACAAGCTGGTCAAGTAATCTTTGCCCTCGCTGCTTCGAGGCTTTCCAGGCGCAGCCTCATTCTGAAGAAGAAGGCGGTCCACTTCATGAATCGACTCGGTGAGCAACCGCATGCCGCGCTCGTCCAGAAACTCCTCCGCCGTACATGCGGCGATTCCATCCCTTCGCAACCCCTCCACGATCCTCAGATCCGGCTGCCTTCCCCGCGAGTCCATCACGTGCCTCACCGCCCGATTAAAGTTGAGGCCCCATCTCCACAGGACAGGTGCGCGCGCGATTCTCGATTTCATTCCCTGCAAAAGTCTCATACTCCGGCGGGTCACGTGATGAACTTGACCTTCTCTCTCTGCCCATCCCACCGAACGTCCGGAATCAAGACATGCCTTTTCTGATCGATTCGCTCGCGCCACGGCATGAGATCCCGGATCATGATCTCCATCTCAGCTTCGACATCGTGAGAAGGTTGATATCCCAAATCCAGAAGATGCCTGTGATCGGGATTGTAATAATGCTCTTCCAGCTCGGCACGGGGGTTCTCCAGATTGTGAACGTCGACCGGGACGCCGAGGTTCGCAGCGACCTTTTGCACCTTGAGAGCCAATTCGGTAATCTCATAGGTTTCTTGAAACTGGTTGAAGACCCGGTACTCTCCTTTTGAAGGAGGATGTTCCACGGCGAGGCGAAGACATTGAACGGAATCTCTCAAGGGAAGGAATCCCCGACGCTGATGGCCCTTCCCGTACGGAGTCAAGGGGTGACCAATCACCGCTTGGCAGCAATATCGATTGATGACGGTTCCAAATGCCTGGTCAAAATCCAGCCTGGTATGGAGCGCCTTATCAGACCCCATTTCCTCGATTCTGGTCCCAAAGACGACTCCCTGCATCACATCGGTGGCCCGTATTCCCCACAATCGACAAGCGAACATCACATTGTTGGACCCGTGTACTTTGGACCAGTGATACCAGGATGCCGCCTGTCGATGGAAAGGAAGACGATC
>DASSBQ010000180.1:0-6280 GCA_035698625.1 Nitrospiraceae bacterium | reverse complement strand
CAACGCGCGGGAATTGACCGCGTTCTTGAGCGCCTTCAATAACTCTTGCTTTGTCGCCGGCTTGACCAAGTAGTCACGCACGCCCGCCTTCATCAGGCGAATCGCGAGCTCGATATCCGGATAGCCGGTGAGCACGATAATCGGGATCGATGGATACTGACCGCGAAAGTACGGGATCAGGTCGGTACCCTCTATCTTAGGCATACGGATATCGCACAGGATGGCATCTATCATGAGGGCGTTATCGCCCTCATGGAGGACGGCGACAGCTTCTTCTCCGTCGGCCGCCTCGATGACTTCCAGCCCTGCCTGTAACAGGCAGCGCCGGATCGGCCCCCTGATCGATGGTTCATCATCGATCACGAGCACACGACCCTCCCGCATCATGACAGGTCGAAAGATTTCTGCTTGTGGAGCGAATGTCATGGCAGAAGCCCTTCCTGCGCGCAATGCTGCGTCACACGGCGTTGTCTTCGTCTTCGCCGGCGAATGCGCGCGATCGAGGCGCCGGCAAAGCCGTTCAATCTTACGAGGGATGGCCCATTGGAAACCGGAGGTGAAAGACCGTGCCCTGTCCATCTTCACTCTCCACCGTTATGGCGCCTCCATACTTGGTTACGATTCTATGGACGATGCTCAGACCGAGGCCGGTGCCCTTGCCCGGCTCCTTGGTGGTGAAGAAGGGATCGAACATTTTCGCCTGGATCGCTTTCGGAATGCCGCCGCCCGTATCGCCGATCGCAACGACCACCATCTCGGTCTCCACTCGCGTGGAGAGAGTCAATCGCCCTCGCCCATTCATGGCTTGGACAGCGTTGCTGATCAAATTCACAAAGACTTGATCGATTTCCGCCTTACGAGCCCGCATGATGGCCGGGCCGACATAGTCCGTCACGACGTTCACATAACCGAAGTTTGGGCCACGCCGGACCATCTTGACGGCTTCGCTCAACCGATCGGTGATGTCCAATTCCGTCTGGCCATCCCGCCCGGCCGACCTGGCGTAGCTGGCGAAATCACGCACGACATTGGACACGTGCCGCGCATAGTCTACGATATCGGCGGCGAACTGCCTGATCTGCTGCGGATCGCTTTCTTCCTGAATCAGTTCCGCCATGCTGAGGATCGCCTGTGCGGGGTTGTTGATCTCATGGGCCATCCCGGAGACCATTGTGCCTAGACTCGCAAGTTTGTCCGTCTGCATGAGTTGTTCTTGAAACTGCTTTTCCTCCGTCACGTCCCAGAGCACGATGCCGACCTGGTGGCGCGACGTCTGAGCCATCGAAACCGGAAACAAGCGATATCGAAACACGCGTTTCGCGCCTTCGAACTCCTGATCGAGCGGCGGGCGTTTGCCTGATGTCCGCACGTCGTTGAACTCCCGCGCGAACCGCTCTCCCGCCGCATTGGAAAGCGGCAGGCATGTCAAAAGCGACCGTCCGAGCAACGGCGCTTCCGGCGTTCCAAAATAGGACGCGGCTAATTCATTGGCGTACTGCACGACATAGTCTTCTCTACACAGAAAGATGGCGCCCGGCAGGCTGGCGAGGATATGTTGGGTTTCTTCGTGCGCGAGGCGCAATGCCCGGTCCGACGCCTCGCGGTCGATGAACTGACCGATCTTCATGCCGATATCCGCCAACGTATGGAGGACACGGCGGTCGGACGGGCGAATGTCGCGGCTAAGTACCTCGATGACTCCGCACACCTCTTCTCCGCTGCGGATAGGAAATGCCGCCGCCCCGTGCAATCCGACGCGCGCTGCCGTGGGACTGCGGGTAAATCCTCGATGCTCCGCGACATTCGGCACCCACACCGGTTCGCGTCCGAGCCAGGCGCGCCCCGGGAGGTCCACACCGGAAGGGAAGGCGGCGCCCCGGCTCACGGTGCAGAACTCCTCCACTTGTGACCATGGCTTGTGCCATGCCGATTCGCAGCGAAGAACATTCAAACCGGCCTCCATATGCCAATAGAGAGCCACGTCCCAATGTCCTAGTTCACCGACCGACTTGAGCAGCGCCGGCATGGCGGCGCGTAGATTCCTGGCTCCAGCAAGGATATGGCTCACAGCGAGTTGCGCCTGCTGGAGCGCATCCATTCGTTTTCGCCATGCAATGTCCTTAAAGACAACGACGGCGCCGACCAGGCGGTCCTGTTCTCGGATCCCGCTGGTGACGTATTCGGCAGGAAAGGTCGTGCCGTCTTTCCGTGAGAAGACCTCGTTCTGGATACGATGCGTGGCGCCGTCCTTGATCGCCGAATAGACGGGACTCGTGTCTTTGGTCGGAACGCTGTCCTCCGTCATCGCATGATAGAGGACCGTATGCATCACTTGTCCGATCAATTGAGCCGGCTCCCACCCCAGCAGTTGCGCCCCCATCGGATTGATAAAAGTCACGCGTCCCTCCAGATCCAGCCCAAAGATTCCTTCGCCGGCCGAATTCAGGATGAGTTTATTCTGATGACTGAGACGAGCGACGGACTCTTCCGCACGCTTCCGCTCAGTGATATCTCGAATGATGCCGCTGAAGAAGGTGCCCTCCTTCGTGTTCCAGCGTGCCAGCGACAGTTCAAGGGGAAACTCGGTCCCTTCCTTCTTCAACCCGACCAATTCAACGGCCTTGCCCAGCATACGCGGCTCGCCGCCTTGGGCCAATCGTGCCAACCCCGCTTCGTGTGCCTGGCGAAACCGTTCCGGCATCAACATGCTCAGCGATTGCCCCAACGCTTCATACTGGGGATAGGCGAACAAGCGCTCCGCCGCCGCATTCCACCAGATGATGTGGCCGCCCTGATCCGATAGGACAATCGCATCACTGGCCGATTCGACCAGAGCCCGGAATCGCTGTTCGCTGGTCAGCAACGCCTGTTCGACATGCTCGGCGCGGACGACAAGGCCTTTCACCGAGACGGCTCGGCGCAGAACAGCCGTAAGTTCCTGTTTGTTATAGGGCTTCGTCAGATAGGCAAAGGCGCCTTTGACAAGCGAGCCGATGGTATTCTCCGCATTGGCATGCCCCGTCAGGATGATGATCGGCAGATTGGGATCCAACTCCATCATGACCTTGAGTACTGACAGGCCGTCGAGATCGGGGAGCTGAATGTCGAGGAGGGCCGCGCTATACCGCTCCCGCTTCACGCATTGCAGGGCCTCGGTGCCGTCCGGAACCGTCTGCACCCGGTACCCCTCGTGGGTCAGCATGTCGCCCAGGGACTCACGGATATCAGGGTCGTCATCGACAATGAGGATTGGGGTGGGCATACAACCTCACAACATCAAGGTCCTCCGGCGAGATAGCGCAATAGATATGCCGGACAAGGAGGACGACGAGGCGGTGCTCCCGGCCTGCAACAGCTGGTAATTACGCCTGTTTCCCGCCAGGATGTCACGAGTCGCGATCAGGACCGAATGGACCGTATCGAAATGGATATGCTGGGATTATCGAATCAGATACACGGAAGTTCCCGCGTCATGGCAGTCGGCCGTGATGCCTCTGAGCAAGACATGGCCCGTTGCCGTCAGCGATCGTGGCCCAATGTCCCCATGCGGGCGAAAGGAACGGTGAAATAAAAACGGCTTCCCACGCCTAACCGGCTTTCCACCCAGATCTCTCCTCTATGAAGCTTGACCAGGCTCTTGGTAATGAATAGTCCCAGTTGAGCCCCCTGCGACGAGGGGATGGACGATTCCACTTTTGAGAATTCATTAAACACCTTGGACAGTTCATGCGGCGCAATGCCGCAACCGGTGTCGACAATGCAAACTTCCACGAATCGCTCCTTGCGCACGGCAAACTCAACAGCGACTTGTCCCCCTTGGGGCGTGAACTTGACCGCATTGCCTATCAAGTTCCACAGGATCTGTTCCAGCTTGTCACGATCGGCCAGAACAAGCGGAAGGTCCCCGCATGCCGCAATCTGAAGCGTGAGTGATTTTTCAGCGGCCAAGGTTTGAAAACTCTCCACCACGTCACCGACGAACTCACATATGGCGAGAGGTTCCGGTTTCAATTCAATGCGTCCCACATCAATGCGGGACCAATCAAGCAGTTGATTGATGATACGTGTCAGCCGCTCAACATTGTGTTTCACCCGCTGCAGGTAATGTTGCTGGCGATCGCTCAACTGCCCGGTAAGACCGTCAAGCATATTTTCGACAAACCCTTTGATGGAGGTCATGGGGGTGCGCAACTCGTGAGAGGCGACCGACACGAATTTGGAACGACGCCGGTCATGGTCCTGAAGGCGCTCATTGACGTTTTGCAGTTCCTGGGTGCGCTCAACGACCCGGCTTTCGAGGCTTTGGGTCAGACTTTCCAGCTCGCTGTAGGCTTTGGCGTTATCGATGGCCACCGCCACGTGGCTTCCGACGGTCATGAGCACATCGAGGTCTTCCTGATTGCATAGCTGTGCGCCTCGGTCCGCGCCCAAATACCCCAATATCCGTTGCTGGCTTCGGAGCGGAACCCCGACAAAGGAAACCAGCCTCAGTTGCCGGACGAGAGGCAGAGCGTCAGGAGATAGTCGATGCGATATTGATTCCACATCGGTGACCAACACCGGTTTGCCATGGATCAACATTTCCGCAGCGATGCCGCCGTCGTCCCGAACCGGAATGGCTAATTCCCGAGCCGCCCGTTCGATCTCCGGGGGAACTCCTGCGACTTGGCCGAGCAAGGCGACTCCACGTTCGCTGTCCAGCAAGAACAGCACCATGCGGGTGAACCCAAGATTGTCGACGAGGAGTTGAAGCACCATGGTCATCAACCGATCCTGGTCCAATGTTGACGTGATGGCGGCGCTGGTCTGATTGAGCGTGGTCAATTGGGTGACTTGGCGGCGAATGATTTCCAGATTGCCGGAGATTGCCTGATTGCGTTCCTGAATGGACTTGGTCATGAGATTGAACAGGCTCGTCAGTTGTCCGACTTCGTCCCGTGTGGTCGGCAGCACGAACGTCGAGAAGTCTCCTTCCCCGACTTGTCTTGCTCCGGCGGCCAGATGGCGCAACGGCGTAATGATCATCCTGGCCAACAACACGGTCCCCAGGATGCCGGCGAGAGCGATCCCAAGGGCCAGCAACATAAAATTTCCGATGGTGCGCGCCAACTCCCCTTGCAGCACGGATTCGGTGAGGCCGACTTGAACGACTCCATACACTTTGGATCCCGGAATCGCCGGAGGCCTGCGCAGTTCTTGTTCCTGGAGCGCCAGCGCGTCGAGTTGGGGCCCCTCGCGCCGTATGACGGGAAGGGCAAAATCATAAAACGTCTCGTCCGTGGTGCGGCCCCTGAACAGCGTCAACATGGGCTCGTCCGATGGAATCACGATGGAGCCGGTTCCGCTGAGGCGCAGATGGGTGACCACCGGCTCGGCGCGCGGCTGTTTGGCAAGCATTTCAGTGATTTCAGGACGAGGATAAAATGGCTTGTCGGCCGAACGCTTCTGAGTCAGCGCACTTTCCAGCTTGCCCTTGCTGCGTGCGGCCAGCACTTGGCCGTCGCTCCCCGAAATCATGACATACACCACTTCATTGGCTTCCATCACACCGGCAATGAACTGGTCCAAGATGGTCCGCTCTTCGATAATGATTCCATAGCGAACGTTGTGCGCCAGATTCTTCACGAGGATCGTGCCCAAATCCCGCACTCGGTCCACCATGGAAGCCCGCTTATTCTCAATAAAGTACCAGCTCAAGGCGGCGCAGGTCAGCACAATGATCAGACTGAAGAAGACGACGAACTTCGTTCTCAGACTGATAAACCGCCCCGGTCCGGCCGGCGGGGGCTGGGACATCTCTAGGCCGTCGCTCTGCTGATCCATGGAGCGCCTCGCGTTCAATAGAGTTCGTCCGCTCGATTCTCCATCTCCTTCGGAATCTCGATGCCGAGGAACTTGGCCGTCTTGAGATTCAGCGTCATCTCGATCCGATCCGGAGGAATGGGCTTCAGCGGCACGGCCGCCCGCCCGTCCAGGATTCTTCGCGTCAGTTGACCGGCCTGACGGCCGATGTCCTGATAATTGACCGACAAGCACAGGAGCGCGCCGGTCTTCGCGAACTCCCTCGAGAATCCGATGACCGGCACATGGGCTTCCAAGGCACTGTTTAAGATGAAGCGCAATGACTCGTCGTTCAGTACGGTTGAGTCGGGGATCAGCCAGAGCGCGCCGACGGACTGGAGCAACCGGCCGAGCGCAGCCGGCACCTCTTTTTCGCTCGACACGGGGGTCGCCCGGAGGTCGGCATTGTTGCTGTGCTTCATCAGCCGCTGCGCCTCAT
>DASSBQ010000179.1:0-5236 GCA_035698625.1 Nitrospiraceae bacterium | reverse complement strand
TGGAAGCGAAAACATGCCGATGGCGGCCGCCTGCATCAGGAAATAGACGAACATGAGCACCGGTTCATTCGGTCCCCATCGCAGGCGCATCGCCCGATAGCGCGCATCCTCGTGTTTGCGGACAATCCGGTCAAACACGATGTACGCTCCGAGACGCGCCGCATATAGGCCGACCATGAACGCAACCAGCATTCGGCGCGCTGCATCACCCTCTACCATCAACGCATACCAGACGACGGCGGCGATCAATCCGGCACACCAACCGGCATCCGCCAGCGACGCATTATGATGCCTCAACTGAATCAGCCAGAGCGCGAACATCCACAAGGCGGATGCGATCAGGACCTGGGTGAGCAATACAAGCGGGTCATTCGACAAAGTATCGCTCCGATCAGGAAAGACTTTGTGCGAAGGCGGGCATCCGGATCCCTTCGTGTAACGCCTGCTTCCCGGTTCCATTGGAATGACCGGGAACATTGGTTCATCGGACTTCCGCCGGCGGCACCCTCACTCCGGTTCGGCATAGTCCCACGGATCTGCAACGGCATGCAGGCGCGAGGCGAGCCATTCCCGGAACCCCGGCAGCCGAAACGATAAGAGCCGCTGAATCTTATCGCTGCTCATGGAGAGGTCGGCGGGGCGAGTCGGCCCCACATAGTCCTTCACGGAGCCGGCTTGGAGACAATGAGACAGTTCCGGATACCATCGCACCAGCGCCTGACCGATGTCCCATCGCGACAACCGTTCGCCGCCGCTTAGATGGTAGAGTCCCGGGCGCCCGCGATCCAATAACTCCCAAACGGCTCGCGCAAGCACCCCGGCCGGAAGCGGGCAACGATATTCGTCGGCAAACAACGTGAGGGTCGTTCCTTCCCGGCATGCGTTCCGCATGTCTTCAACAAAACTGCGATTCCCGGTTTCCGAGCGACCAGCTGTCAATGCGACCCGTATGACGGTGTGGGCCGGATTATGCAAGACAAGCTGTTCGGCTTTCGCTTTGCTCTGTCCGTAGACATTCAACGGATGGACTTCATCGGTCTCGACATAGCCGCCGCTTGCGCCGTCAAAGACTTGATCGCTGGAAAGAAAGAGAAATGGTATATCGCGGGCCAACTCCGCCAATCGACGTGTCGCCTCGACATTGATCTCAAACGCGAGATCGGGATTGTTTTCGCACTGACCTGCGCGGCTCAGCGCGGCACAGTGAATGACGGCTTGCGGCTGCAATCGCCTCCACAGCATTCCCACCTGGTCGTGGTCCGTCAGGTTTGCATGCTGCCGTGTCACGCCTTGAACATGCCAGCCAGGCGCCCACCGCGGCCCCGTGCGGACCAGATAACTTCCGATAAGTCCCGCCGCTCCGGTGATGAGCACCGTCTGCTTCATCCAGCTTCCTTTCCCAGGCGGCGAATTTCCGGCACATCAATAACACGCACCCCGGAAGGCGGATGCTCAATCGCCCAGACGAGCGCAGCCAGCATGTCTTCGATAGTGACAAGTCCCAAACGTGTCGCAGCCTCTCTGGTAGAGGGAAGCAGCCTCATGATCCGGTAGACCGGCGCCAGTAAGCGCGGCCATTGGTGACCGGGCCCCAGAACGTACCACGGCCTCAGAAACGTGGCCGGCAGACCCGCCGCACGAATCGATTCCTCGCAGGTCCGCCGCACCGCGATGTACGCGTTCATGATGGGCGCAGGCTGCGCCACGCTGACATAGATAAAGTGGGGCACGACCGCGGACTTGGCTGCCTTGATCGAAGCCTGCGTGGAGACCAGGTCAATCGCGCGAAACGCCCGCCCCTTCCATGGAGCGGGCTTGGCTACGCCCACGAGTTGAACGAATGTATCGGCATCCAGAACGTGACCGGCGAAGGTTCGAGCATCCAAGGCGTCGCCTTCGATAATACGACATCCCGTCGGCAGTTTTCGCACCGATTCCTTCCTGGCCAGCGCGCGGACCTCATAGCCTCGTTCAACCAACCGAGGAACGAGCCGGCTCCCGACGTACCCGGTCGCACCGGTGATAAAGACGCACGGTGACTTCATGCGGTCCCCGCGTATCCGACCAAGACGATGGATGAGACTCAAAATAGGACAGCCTGGCCGTCCGACTCAACCGCTGCTGCCGGCGTCCCAGCCATAGTTCGGTCTGCCAGGCACACATCGAACTGGCTCGTATGGCGCCGGTTAACATGCCAGGAAGGCATATCCATGACCGCTTGGAGCGACAGAGCAGAGGCCTCAGTGTCGGGACCAGAACGGCGGATGAACGTCAGGTGGGAATACACAAAAACCGTGCGCGGGGACGTGCGCTCGATGACCGTGTCAGGGACCTTCTCAACTTCTCGTCAGCTTTCGGTAGCGGATCCGGTGTGGGCGTTCCGCATCTTTACCCACGCGCCGCTTATGATCGGCATCGTACTCGCTGTAGTTGCCTTCGTACCAGACAACACGGCTTTCGCCCTCGAAGGCTAGAATATGCGTGGCGATCCGGTCCAGAAACCATCGATCGTGGCTGCTGACCACGGCGCACCCGCCGAAGTTTTCGAGCCCTTCTTCGAGAGCGCGCAACGTATTCACATCGAGATCGTTCGTCGGCTCATCCAGCAAGATGAGATTGGCGCTTTCTTTCAACATCCGCGCGAGATGCACGCGATTCCGTTCTCCGCCCGAGAGGTCCTTGACCTTTTTCTGCTGATCGGTGCCGCTGAAGTTGAAGCGGGCGCAATACGCCCGGGCGTTGACCTCTGTCTTTCCCAGCTTAATCGCATCCTGGCCATCGGAAATGATTTCATAGACCGTTTTGGTTCCATCCAGCGTGCGATCCTGATCGACATACCCGAGCTTGACCGTATCGCCGATTTTGATCGAGCCCTGGTCCGGTTTCTCCTTGCCGACGATCATCCGGAACAACGTCGTCTTGCCGGCGCCGTTCGGGCCAATCACCCCGACAATGCCGCCGCGCGGTAAATTGAAACTGAGGTCCTCGAAGAGGACGCGCTCTCCGTACGCCTTCGTGATTCCAGACGCCTCCACCACCACATCACCCAGCCTCGGGCCGGGCGGAATGAAAATTTCCAGGTCTTCCGCCCGTTGCTCCTGTTTCTGATTCACCAGTTCCTCATAGCGGGTGAGCCGGGCTTTCCCTTTCGACTGTCGCGCCTTCGGCGACATTCTGATCCATTCCAATTCATGCTCGAGCGTTTTGCGCAACCTCGATTCGGCTTTCTCCTCCTTTTCCAGCCGATCCTTCTTCTGATCGAGCCAGGAGGAGTAGTTGCCCTGAAAGGGAATCCCGTGGCCCCGGTCCAATTCCAAAATCCAACCGGCGACGTTGTCGAGAAAATATCGATCGTGGGTCACGGCGATGACCGTGCCTTTGTATTCCTGCAGATGCTGCTCGAGCCATTGAACTGATTCCGCATCCAGATGATTGGTCGGCTCATCCAAGAGCAGAATGTCCGGCTCCTGGATCAAAAGCCGGCAGAGCGCCACGCGGCGCCGCTCTCCTCCGGACAAGACCCCGATCTTCGCGTCCGACGGCGGACAACGGAGCGCATCCATGGCGACTTCCAGCTCATTTTCCAACTCCCAACCGTTCGCCGCCTCGATCTGTTCTTGAAGACGGCTTTGCTTGTCGAGCAGCTTTTCCATCTCATCGGGCGATACATTTTCGCCGAGTTTATTGCTCACGGCCTCGTACTCTTTCAGCAGGCCGATGACTTCATGACGGCCCTCTTCCACCACTTCTTTGACGGTCTTGTCCCGGTCGAGTTGCGGTTCCTGTTCCAGGAGACCGACGCTGTAGCCCTTGGAGCGGGTCACCTCGCCGACATAATTCTGATCAATTCCAGCGATGATTTTCAAAAGCGAACTCTTCCCCGAGCCGTTCAAACCAAGCACGCCGATCTTGGCGCCGTAATAGAAACCCAAATAAATATCTCTCAGTACCTGTTTTTTCGGCGGATAGACTTTGCCGACTCCGACGAGAGAAAAAATCACCTGTTTATCGTTCGTGGCCATGCGCTCCCCTATCTCATGATGTCAGGTCGTGGTGTGCGGGCGGTATGACAGTGTGGTTCTACAGTGAGTGCAGGAGTTCGACTCCTTCGTTCGCCTTCGCGATGAGATCGCTGAGGCCGGCTTTGACTTCCCGCGCATTCCGTACCGGGTTCCGGAACGCGATCCGTCCACCCTGGAGACGATCGTTCGTCTTGATCCTCAAATGAAAGCCCAGCCGATCCAGGGCGGTCATCACGGCTTGTTGCACGTCAATTTTGGCGAAGACCCGGGCAAGGACCAACAGCGCTTCGGCTTGTTCGGTATTCATCTCCCGGATGAGCGCCGATGCCTCATCGGCGAGCGGGTCCACCTCCGCACTCGCATAATCGCCGGCATCGACCCATCCCATCGACCCGAAGCCGCCGACAAAATACACATCCGCGATCGCCATGCGGAAGAAGCTGAAGTCGTTGAAGTCTACCCAGTAGGAGGCATTGGCATGCCGATCCAGGTACAGGTCGCGAAGCGCGCCGACTTCCTCCTTGGGCACCTTTGCCGTCAATCCCATCAGAGTGACTCTGGCGGCTCCCAAAGGATCGCCGCTGATCTCGGGCGGCGTCACCAACAAGCTGGCGCGCTGATCGTCCAGCAAATTCTGCGTGTGCATGGCCATGGTGCTGATGAGAAAAATCGGCCGGCCTCGTTCATCCAGTCCATAAGGCATCACCGATCCAAACGGCCAGCCCGGCTGCTTGCGCGACAGTGTCGACAGACTGCCCGTCCGCTGCAGATGAACCAGCGTCCTGGCGCGTTCGGCGTGAGTCGGCTCGGGAACGATTGGACCATCTGAACCGGCTCCGCTGTTATGTTGCCGCGATGACGACACAAGCATCCCCCTCCATTTCTTCCCGGATTCACTCGCCGATGACCACCTTACCCTGGATGCTTCTTGAATTTCCACTCAGCGAGGGATCGGGGCTGGTCCACCGACCGGTGATCAGCGATTGCACAAGACCTGTAACTTCGGTAGACAGGTGTAGGACGAATAAATGCACCATACGTCCTTCCGAAGGTCGATCACACCTCAGCTGCGATGAAACATCTGCTTAATAAAAACGGAGAGCACCCATGATGGCGCAGCGCAATGACACATGGTCAATGCTTCGGACTCCTCTGCTTGTCTGTACCGTCGCAGCGCTGCTGTCCTGTTTCCCTCCAATAGGCGTCCGGGCGGC
>DASSBQ010000178.1:0-5759 GCA_035698625.1 Nitrospiraceae bacterium | reverse complement strand
CCCTACCCAGCGAAATCATCATGCCGTTCTCCGGCTATTTGGTTTCTACAGGTGACTTTTCCATGCTGGGCGTGACATTGGCTGGTGCCATCGGTAATGTGATCGGCTCGATTGTGGCGTACTATGCGGGCGTGTGGGGCGGCCGGCCCTTTGTCGAGCGGTACGGGCCGTACATCCTGATTTCACGTCGGGACGTTGAACTGGCGGATCGGTGGTTTCTGAAGTACGGGGAAGCCGCGGTGTTGATCAGCAGGATGTTACCGGTGATCAGGACGTTCATTTCGTTGCCCGCCGGAGTGGCGCGCATGAATTTCCCTCGATTTGTAATCTTCACTTTTATCGGCGCGCTTCCTTGGTGTTACCTCCTTGCCTATATCGGATTAAAAATGGGGGAGCGTTGGGACGAACTGCGGGACTATTTTCACGGATTTGACATCATCATCGGTGTTCTCCTGGCCGCGGCGCTGGCGTATTTTCTTTGGTCCCATTGGCCGAGACAGAAGACCCAAATGGGATGATCTACATCCATGAAACTCTATAACACTCTGACCGGGACCAAGGATCTCTTGAGGCCGCTCGAGCCGGGCAAGGTTTGTATGTATGTCTGCGGCGTCACGGTCTACGATTACTGTCACATCGGGCATGCCCGCAGCGCACTGGTCTTTGACGTGTTGCGGCGATACTTAGAATACAAAGGACTGACCGTCGAGTTTGTGAAGAACTTTACCGACGTAGATGACAAAATCATCAAGCGCGCCCGCGAGGAAGGTTTGACATGTGAAGCCATAGCGGCGAAATACATTGCCGCATATCATCGGGACATGGCACGGCTCGGTATCCGTCCGGCATGGAAGGAGCCCAAGGCCACCGAACATATGGCCGACATCGTTGGATTGGTTGCGACCCTCCTGGAGAAAGGGGTGGCATACCGTATAGACGGGGACGTCTATTTTTCGGTCGAGGCATATCCTTCGTATGGCAGACTCTCAAAGCGGCGGTTAGAAGATCTGCTCATGGGTGCCCGCGTCGAAGTGAACGAACGTAAAAAGCATCCTATGGATTTTGTCCTTTGGAAGAGCAGCAAGCCCGGCGAGCCGCAATGGGACAGCCCTTGGGGATCCGGTAGGCCGGGATGGCATATTGAATGCTCGGCGATGGCGATGCGGCATCTTGGCCCCACGTTGGATATTCATGGCGGCGGTATGGATTTGATCTTTCCGCATCATGAGAATGAAATCGCTCAGTCGTGCGCGGCCACCGAGCAGGAATTCGCCCGAATGTGGGTGCACAACGGCTTTGTCCAAATCAATCAAGAGAAAATGTCCAAGTCAGTGGGCAATTTTTTTACTATTCGCGAAATCTTTGAAAAGTGTGAACAATATGGGTGGAAAGACCTGGTCACCGCCGAGGTGCTTCGATATTTCCTATTAGCCACACATTACAAAGGCCCCCTGGATTTTTCGGACTCCGGCCTGTTCGATGCAAAGAGGGCGTTGGATAATTTCTATGATCTGTTTTTGCGACTCGAAGAGCAGTGCGCGACACAGGAGGCCGGAGATCGCGCAGTGGCGGCCGCAATTGAGCGGTTTCATGGGGGATTTGATCATGCCATGGATGATGATCTCAACACCCCCGTGGCCCTCGCCGAACTTCAGCGGTTCCGGACAGAGGTGAACAGAGGCATCGAAACAGGGTTGTCCAAAGATGTGTCCGTTCAAGCGCGGGAGGCCTATCACAGGGTCGGCCGCATCGTGGGGTTGTTTGACGTGCCGACGAGAGAATGGCAATTCACCAAGAATGTATCCCAGACACTTCCGGTCGAGGCTCGGCAGGGAATCATGGCGGATATTGCTCCGGCTGAAATAGAAGGCTTGCTTGCCGAGCGGCGGGAAGCCAGAAGAAAAAAGAACTTCAAGCGTGCCGATGACATTCGACAGGCACTGCTCCAACAAGGGATCACGATCGAGGATCGGCCTGATGGCACCAGTCGATGGAAACGATGAAGTTCTCTATGGCGTCCATGCCGTCCGTGAAGCATTGCGTTCGGGGGTGCGGCCCCTCCAACGCCTCATGGTGGCGAGAACGGACGGCCGGTTCGCAGAACTGGTTGCGCTCGGGCGGGCAATGCGGATTCCGATACATGTCGAACCGCAGGCTGCGCTGGATCGCATGGTCCGGCAAGGCCGCCATCAAGGTGTGGTCGGTATAGTTTCTGCCGGCCGCTATGCTGAGCGGGATGAGATTCTCTCGTTTGCCGCGTCGCAGGCTCAGCCGCCGTTTGTGGTGGTGCTCGACGGAGTGGAGGACCCGCATAATCTTGGTGCGGTGATCCGCACATCGGAGGCGGCCGGGGCGCATGGTATTTTTTTACCCGAGCGGCGATCGGTGGGCCTGACCGGTGCAGTGGCGAAGGCGTCCTCCGGCGCGCTGGCCCATATGCGAATTAGCCGAGCGACGAACCTGTCTCGGCTGATTGAATCGCTGCAGCGGAACGGGCTCTGGGTTTATGGGTTCGATGCCGGCTCTCCGAAATGCTATACGGCGGTGGACTATCGAGGGCCGATTGCACTGGTGCTTGGCGGAGAGGAAAAAGGTATCAGGCCCGGCGTCCTGGAGAAGTGCGATGAAACGGTGCGGGTGCCGATGCGGGGGAAGGTGGCATCACTCAATGTTTCGGCTGCCGCAGCGATTGCGCTGTTTGAGGTGGTGCGGCAGCGAACCGTCGCCAATGGATAAGGCTCGATGATTACCGGAGCCGTAACATCTTGCCCTGAATCGCGGCCTTCAGCAGCTGCGCCGTGTTTGACACGCGGATTTTTTTCATCATGTTGGCCCGATGGGCTTCGACCGTTTTCACGCTGATTCTCAACCGATGGCCGATTTCCTTGTTCTTGAATCCGGACCAAATTAGTTCGAGGATTTCCTGCTCTCGTCCTGTTAAGGATTCCGGCCGCTTTTTTCGTGCCGGCGGTTCCACGGAAGTCTTTTTCGTCCGACTAGTCTTTGAAGCGGTTGTAAGGGCCATCTACACACCATCCGTTTTCATGGGAAGCCTATAATAAGAATAAGCGTTTCACCAGCAGTACTCTCGCCTAGGTGAATTATAAGGAATCGTCCCCGCACTTGTAAATGACAGTTTCAACATTAGATCGATTTCTTTTTCGAGCCGACGTCCGTCATTTCTTATGCCAAATGAGCCTCGTACGCAAGCCGATGAAGGTTGACACGCCGTGACGCCCGTTACGGTTATCATCATTGCCGGCTTGTTCGGAGCGTTGATCGGCAGTTTCTTGAATGTCTGCATCCACCGATTGCCCCGTCAGGAATCGATCGTGTGGCCCGCTTCCCATTGCCCTGCATGCATGAAAGCGATTGCCTGGCATGACAATCTCCCTCTAATCAGTTATGCCTGGCTGCGGGGGAAGTGTCGAGCGTGCAGAGCACCGATTTCTCTGCGGTATCCAGTGGTTGAGACGGTCAATGCCGCGGGATATGCCGCTATTTTTTGGCAGTTCGGCGTCATGCCGGAAGCCTTTGTGTATGCGGCCTTGTACTCGGCATTGATCGTTGTGGCCGGGACGGATCTGTCCCATCAAATCATCCCCGATGCCATCACATTGCCCGGAATCGTGCTCGGCCTCCTGAGTGCGGCTGTTCTGCGTCCCCTCGGAATCGTGAACTCCATGGCCGGCCTGATCGTCGGCGGCGGCATCTTGTGGGGCTTGGCCTGGATCAGTCCCTTTTTGTTCGGAAAAGAGGGAATGGGCGGAGGCGACATTAAGATGATGGCCATGGTCGGAACAGTACTGGGATGGAAACTCGTGTTGCTTGCCATTATGCTCGGCTCTCTCATAGGGTCGATCGTCGGCGGAGGCCTCATCGCAGCTCGCGTGATGCGCCGCGAGGAATACCTGTCGTTCGGACCTTTTCTCGCGATCGGATCGATCATTGCGCTGTTCTTTCACGAGCCCCTACTTAATTGGTATTGGTCCTGGTTCGACTTGGGTCCGTGAATCCCTGTAAAGCCTTGACTGGAGACGGTTCTCGGCACGTCATGATCCGGGCAGCTGTATCCGTTTGGATGCTTGATTGTATCTGAATCGGAACAGTTCAAAACTGTCCGCGCTCTCCACGCAGTATTCCTATCCACCGCTTTGAATCTCGTTGTCGGCGATTGCACGATTTGGCGTAGAGTTTATGGACGTCGCTCGCCTGCCGCCCCCGATTCGCACTCCATTGTCTTGTGAAAACTGTCGGCATGGAATTTGGAATTGGTTTCCGCGCGCGACAGAAAGGAGCAGCGATGAATCAACGAGGAACAAGCTTGATCGAACTTCTTGCGGTGGCGGCCATCCTGGCGATCTTGGCGGCACTCGGCGGGCCCCCTTGGCTGGCTCTCGCCGCCAGACAGGAGGCCTGGACAGTCACGCGAGAAGTTGCCGGTGAGCTTCGATTGGCGAGGCAACTCGCGATGTCGCGCCATGCTCGGGTCCGTGTCGCCATTGATGAAAATCAAATGGCGGTTCGAACGGAATTAGCCGACGGTCCGGTTTCGTCGTTGCGCACGTATGAGTTCGCGGGAAAGCGAACCACCGTCGAATCGTTGAGTAATGGCAATCACATCATATTTCATCCCAACGGTCGCTCTGCGACTGCGAACACGATTGTGCTGCGGGATCGGCAATACAACAAGCGAACAATCACGATCAGCATAACAGGAAAGGTGACCGTTTCATGAATCGCCTCAATGAGCGGAATCGTATTCTACTGGGAGGCGGCCGGGCATCAGAGGGCTTCACCCTTGTCGAAGTCATGATGTCGCTGGTCGTCTTGTCCGTTGGATTGCTGGGCGCGATGGGCATGATGCAGTGGACCGAGCGTAGTCTGCAGCAGAGCCTGCGATCCAGCCGCGCGTTGTCACTGGCGGAGGCCCGGATGGAAATCAAGCAGTCTGGTCTCTGGGAACGCTTGTTGATTGACGATATGGATCAGGACGGGGTGCCGGACATGGCCATGCAGGACGACGGGCTTCAGGAGGATCTCACGGCTGGAGATGGAATATTTACCGCAGACACCGATCAAGATGGAATCCATCTGGTGTGGACGGTGGAGCCGAATCGGACAGGACCGTTTACGTCGGCCGGGATGGTCTGGATAGATGTGCGGGCACGGTATGAAACCCAGGCCGGCCGATTACAAGAAATACATCTGCGCTCGATGCGCGCCAACCCGCGCTATACCGGAGGAATGTAGATGAACTACGGCAAGAAGCGAATGCTGAGTGATAGGGCCTTCGTGCCACCCGTGCGATGCTGGCGGCAAGCAGGCGCCAGTCTATTGGAACTACTTATTGCGGTTCTCATCAGCGGGGTGGTGTTTTCCGCTGCCTGTCAAACTCTCGTTCGCTTCGGCGAACGATTTCGATTTCAACACTACATAACAGGCCTTCGGCAAGAGTCACGCATCGCGCTTGACGTTCTGGGCGGAGAGCTGAGATTGGCGGGAACCGGCAGTGCACCTGGCCAACCCGCCTTCTTGAAAATCGATCCAAGTGAAATATGGTTTCGCGCGAATCTTTCAGGCTTACAGACCGTCGTAAAGGAGACGGCCCAGCCTGGTCAGTCGGATCTGAATGTCGAAGACGGGGCCGGATGGCCGCAAGGAAAGGAGGTGATCCTCTGTTCCATCGAAGGATGCACGGCAAATGGTCTGGCGCGTAACGGCAGGTCCGGTTCCTTGAGCTTGGCGATGCCTTTATC
>DASSBQ010000177.1:0-8315 GCA_035698625.1 Nitrospiraceae bacterium | reverse complement strand
GCGCGATGAGTGTGTCGAGTGCCGCGACGCGTTGATCAATATCCGCAGCTGTCCTAGGGAACCACGATCGAAAAATATCGACCAAGCTTGCTAATGGAGAGTTCACCATGGCGATCTTGATCTGGAAGTTCCAATTGAGGATCGGGTGTAGTTAGGATGGATTTCGTTATCTGAATAAAGCGATCAAGCTCAGCGCTGGTAATCCTGCCACCGAACAGATCGAGAAGTTCCAATGGTGACTTTGCCTTCCAAATGTTCCCAATCATAAGAACGGGTGCATCATTAACGAGGGCAAGGTGCCGGAGGTTTCGGTCAATTTCTTCGTATGGCCTGCCGGAAAGGTGGGTTACGATCTCGCGATCGGCCGACTTTTCCGCAGACCATCCACCAAGCAGGCATAGTGTTGAAAGCGCACCCGTTTGCGGCATGTCGAGCCACAATGGTTTGCGAATCGCTGGGTTGACAGCCCGGTGCCGTCGAAACACAGACCACGACCGACCGGTACTCGCTGCGAGGCGCTTGGACTCCGCCTCATCGAGACCAATTAATGACAGCGCCTTCTCAAATTCATAAATCGCTGGCCTCCCGATGGAAAGACTCGCACCACCCTCCTTTCCTTCCTTTCCCATGTAGAGAACTGCTCGTCCCGCCGATGGATCAACCGGCGCACCAGTCGTGGTAATAGAGCTTGTGCCTCTTTCGTTTTGGGCCAAGCGGCAATTCGTGTCGCAGTGATATGCATGAGTACCTTTGTGCTTCGCGCTCGCCAGTTCGATTGATGATGAGACTTGGCTTTTGATTATGTCGGCAGGAGTATAGGTCCATCGTCTTCACCTGGGCAATAGACGGCTAGAGTGTGATTTTCTGCGATACTGGGGCAGGCGCTTGGTGTCTATAGGCGGATGGAGAAAGCCACGCCATTTGCTTCAGCCCGCTTCTTGATCGTCCAGAACAGCAGAACGACGGTGACGTCTTTCCCCATCGCTGCAGCCGTGAGGCCGAGTGTCGCCACCTGATGGAGGGTATCGTAGGTGGCATTGTGAGCAAAAATTACAAATCGTGGTTTCTGTGCCAAGAGTCACCTTATAGAATCGAGCAGCCCATAGCGGGCCAACCGGTCCCGGATGATATTGCGGCTGATCCCGAGTAAACGGGCCGTCCGGACTTGGTTATGGTCGCAGTAGGCATACGCGGACCGGATCACCGTCTCATCGATGAATCGGTAGATATTCGGCCTGTCGCTGTTAAAGAGCCGGTTGAGCGCATCATGCAAAGGTTCGCCGCCCGGCGACGACGACGCTGCTGGGGGCGCATCATGACGCACAGACGGGAGATGCAGGTCCTCGGCCCGGACCATCGTGCCAGGGCACACGAGCAGCGCATGGTGAATGGCATTTTCCAGTTCCCGAATATTCCCCGGCCAGGGATACTTGAGGACTCGTTCGATCGCATTCGAGGAGAGATTTGCCGTTGAGTAGCCCAACCGTTCACCGTAGACCGAGAGGAAATGGTAGGCGAGCGGCAGAATGTCGCCGGTCCTTTCGCGCAATGGCGGCAGAAGAATAGGCGCCACGTTGAGCCGATAGTACAGATCTTCACGGAATCTTCCGGCGGCCACCGCCTCCTTCAAATCCACATTCGTGGCCGCAACCAGTCTCACATCAATATCAATGGACTGGCGCGATCCGACGCGCACCACTTGTCGTTCTTGCACGACGCGCAGCAGCTTGACTTGCAACGGCATCGGGAGATCGCCGATTTCATCGAGGAACAAGGTGCCGCCATGGGCGGTTTCGAACCATCCGGCCCTCGCCGTCAGGGCTCCGGTAAAGGCGCCTCGCTCATGGCCGAAGAGTTCGCTTTCGATCAGCGATTCACTGATGGCCGCGCAGTTGACCGCGACAAACGGGCCGGAATGCCGATCGCTCAACTCGTGGATATGGCGCGCGATCAGTTCCTTTCCGGTTCCGGTTTCGCCGATCACGAGCGCGGTGGCATCGTTCGGCGCGATCCGATGCACGACCGCCAACAGGGCTTTAGATTTGTCGTCCTCGAAGACAAGGCAGCTTGCCCGTACGGAGAGGGCCAGAGCCTTCGGATCGGAAGCCGTCAGCGCTTTGAGAGTCGGGGGAACGATCATGCCATATCTCTATTCCGGCTCAAATTGAACATTCGGTCTCCGCTGGTGTCCGCCATCGTCACTCGATCGGGTCGGGAAACACGCGCATAGTCTTCGGCCTGACGAATACTTGCTCGCCCGGACTGAGCGCGAGTTCGCGCCATCGTTCCTGGCTCAACTCGCCTTCGAGAACATCTCCGTTGTCGGTTCGCGTGAGGTGCCGACCAGGCCGACTCGATGAAATCCCCGGCGCGCGGTTTCAGTTGCGACCACATCGACAATATGGAGCCACGGGATTGGAGAATCGATCCGGTCGAAGGCCTGATGCAGTGTATTGTTCGGGCAAATGATGAAGTCTGCTCCTGCGAGAGCCAGCTTCTCAGCCGATTGGGACATCAGGGCCGCAACAGTTCTCCAATCCTTCTGTTGGATCGCATGCAGATACAGATGGAGAGGGAACGTATGCATGGTCACCTCGGGGTGAGCATGAGAACCCGGACGGGTGTCTGCTTCCTGGCAGATCCTCCGATAGCAGAGAGCGGCTCCTTCAGCCGTGCCGGCGACAATGCCGATGTGTTGAGTGGGGATGCCGCGATGATGGTCCATCTTGATCTACCTGTTCCGAACGGTCCGCAATTGTGCGAGGCCGGCCGATTGACCGCCGACTTCGCCGACGTGCGCCCGCTTTTGATACACAACCGGAAGCCTGCGGCGTCCGGCCTCACTGCGTATTTTTCTGGCCAACGCGTGGCTCACGCGGTCCAGTACGATGACGACGGCTTCCGTATGTTGCGGGATCGGCCTCGCCAGGTCGCGCCGCTTGCGGCCGCTGAAGTGCTCAATGGATCCCCCACCCCGCGCGTTTCTGTGTCGGAACACACCGACCGAATCACCTCCAACGATGAGGATGTTGCGTCGCTGCTGCTCTCCCTGTGAGGCGTGAGCTGAAGTCGTGCGGGTTCTCTTGTTGCCGCGAAACGGTATGTTGCTCAAGGTTGCGATTCCCTTTTGTTCTCTTCTCGTACGGGGTAAACGGGCATCGCAGAGAGCGCCTCCCCATACCGAATCTGCAGCTCTTCCCGCTGGTCCGGGGCGTAAAAGCGGCCCGCGGATTTCACCTTGACCAGATATTCTTCAGGCTCAAAAATCACATCAAATTCAGGAGATACCTGCGGGACGTTCGGCATTTGTCGGTCATATTTGCTGATGTCCGGCCCCGGTCCATGTTTATCGTGCACTTCGCTGAGCGAGAGGTAGAGCAGTTGATCACGAATCGACAGCCATCCCGTGGTGGTCTCTTCAAAACCATCCTCCGTTGGGCTGCTGAGATGGAAATACACTCGCTCCGAGGGCGAGGCTTCAGCCAGTGCTTGCGAGAGAGCCGATGCGAGAACGGCAATCTCATCGTCACGAAACGCTCTGGTCTTATCCGCCTTGCCGACAAACAGCCGGTGGATCACATTGCGTCGTTCCCATGTCCGGACCCCGCGCAGCAACGTACCGATTTCGTTCGGGGTCAACGTGACCGGATGCGAATTGGATGTTGAATCCGGGTCCTGTTCCAAGTGCACCACCTTTAGCCCCGATTCATACACGACCTTGGGCGCCGGCGCCGGTTTGCTCGAGGCGCAACCGGTCATGACAAGCGAGCTTGCAATAAGCACAGCCGCCGAGAGTCGAGCTGATATCCATACCGTCCGGGATTCATTCCTGGCGAATATCATTGTGGCGCCTCCGACCGCTGAGCAACGCCGAGCGATGAGGGAACGCGATCAAAACCATATTTCTCCAGTTGGGCATGTACCTGGGATGTGAGCAAGAACTCTGTGAAGTCCTTAGCCGCTGAAATATTGCGGGAGGTCCACACTGTCGCTGCCCCATAGCGAATCGGACTATGAGAGCCTGCCGGGGCTGTGTCGATGATGCGGACCTTCCGATTCGAGGCGACATCCGTGCGGTAGACCACGCCGATCTCGGCTTCTCCGTTGGCGACAAGGTCGAGAACGGCCTTCGAATGCTCTCCATAGACATATTGCGATTTCAATCGGGGTTCCAGATCGCTGGACTTGATGAATTGAGCGGCGACCTTTCCCACCGAGGCTGTCTTCGGGTCGCCGACGGCAATCCTGCGGATGGGAGTTTTATGCAAATCCTGAATGACGCCGATCGGAGCGGGAACATCCGTGTTGGTGATCAACACGAGGGTCGTGCCGGCATAGATGCGCTTGGTACCTTGAATGATCAGCCCCTTCTTATCGAGTTGTTCAATTTCTTCGAAGAGCGACGGCAAAAACACGTCGACAGGCGCGCCCTGTTTGATTTGGTCTCGCAGCGTCTGAGATGGGCCATAGACGACTCGGATACTGACATTTGGGTATTGAGCTTCGAAGAGCGGGAGGACGTTCCGCAGCGCCTCCCGAAGACTATTGGCGGCCGCGATGGTCAAGGTCTCGGTCGGTTCCGCCGAGACGGACGCCGTCATTCCGAGGAAGGCAAAGAGAAAGCCCAGAAGAAAGAGCTTGGGGGACATAGTGTGCAGCTTCATGGCCGTTATCTCCTTATTTCCTATGGTGAGATGCGCCTGGTTGACTAGAAGAAAAACTGATACTGGACGTTGAGCCGGTTTTCGATGAGATCGCGACCAAACCCAGGGAGACTTTCAAATGGGAACCGATCCGGCGCGCGCCCGCCGCTTCCATAGGTGATATTCGAATAGTCGACGACCAGACGATTATTATACGTGCCGTCGAAACTGTAGTTGATGGCTGCGCCGAACTCTTTGACCAGGTCGTGGGTCTGCTTGGTGGATGGATCCATGAAGCCGTAGCGGAGTGCGACTTCGAGTTTCCGAGGGATCACATATTTTCCGACTTGCGCGTACCAACCGTAGGCTTGGCCAAGTTCCACCGGGGGACCTAAGATGACAGAGGTGTTGGGGTCGAACGGAATGGCCCCGGAATCAGGGCTCCTCACTCGCTGGTGCCGGTAGTACCCTTCAGCCTGCAAAGACCAGCCCTGGTACTTCGCGATGAAGTCGACCTCGTAGGTTTGAAAATCGTAAATACCGCCGCCAAGAAGGCGGCCATTGTAGCTCTTCGCGATAGCCTGGCGATAGGCGCGGGTAACGATGTCGGATCGAATGGAGCTCAGGTAGTTCTGCCCGGGATTGTAGGCGTAGCCGGCGCCGATGGCCACTTGCGGAACGCGCGAGTTGAGAATATCTCCCTGTCCATACCCGGGATTGCCGGAAATCTTATACAGGAGCCGAGCGGTATACATCAGCTCGCCGGTCATGAAGCGCGTGTCGTAGTTGAACGTCCGGCGCTGGGAAGCCGGCAGTTGCGCGTTATTCGGAAGCGCCTGACTGACCGCCGTGCCTTCTCGTGAGAGGTTCGTCCCGGCTCCGTTCCAAATGCCGATCGCATAGTTGAATTTATATTGGTCCTCATCGCTGAGGACCGTGATGCCGATGTCTCGACTATTCGCCTGATTGGCCGCGAACGCGCGCTGGACAATCAAATTATCCGCGAAGGTCGAGGTGGCAATCGAGCTGATGAGGGCCCGATTGAACCATACCCGTTGTTGGCCGACTTGGATGGTGGCAAACGGAATATGCCAGGATGCCACATAGGCATCCAGCAGGGTGCCTCTCCCGCTGCCGCCCTCTTGATTCCATGCGGTCTGGTCAAACTGGATTGAGAAATTATAGCGAAGGTCGGGATCGAAGGCATACCCCAGGAACTGGAGGCGCGTGCGTGGAACCGTAAACGTACTCGAATCACTCTGCTGCCGGACGGCGCGATACTCGACCTGACCCCCTAGGATCTCCGGGTACCTGGAATCGCCGATCGTTGCCCACCCTTCATTGTAAGTGCTGAAAGAATAACGCGCCTGGGTGAGCAGCCGCATCTTCAGCAAGAATTTCGAGCCGACACGGATATTCAATCCATTATTGATATCAACGCTATAGTTGGGTTTGGAAGCGTATTCCTTTGTCTCCAGGACTTTCAGGCCGCGCTCATATTCCTGCTGGCTGATGATTCCTTTGAGATAGAGATATTTCAGTCCAGGGTCTTCCGTGGTGACATATTCCCAGCGACCGTCCTTCTTCATGAGCTGACCTTCTTCAACGGCATGGATCAATGGCGCCGAGAGCAGTAAGAATCCGAAGATAAGAAAAGGAACTAACCATGGCGGTCTCATGTCCCGATCTCCTCCTTGACATGAGAACCTCCAGTGGTCCGGTCAGTTCCCGAAAGCAGATTGTTGAATGCCCTAAACGGTGGCCCCAGTGGTCTGGTGGTCGGTTTAGAAACGACCTGACTGCATTTCAGCGCTCGCGGTCGAAGCGCAGCTTTTCCTTTCGCTCGATTTGTACGATGCGTGAATCGTGGATCACGATCTCAACAGACCCGTATCGGACTCCATCGAGTGCAGAGGCTATATGGGTCAAGTCCTGTTCATTGACACTGAGTCGGGCGACTTCCCTCTGCGACATAGCTGACTCCTTCCAGTATCTAATTATGACTAATCCGATGATGTTGTAAAGTAATAAAGTTGAATAAGATTGTCAACAACTATTTTTATACCAATTCACCTGTATTGCTGGTTGTCGATGGTGTCGCTCGCCAGGACGGCTCAGCGTCGAAGTGCCGATTGGTGTCGCGATCGAATTAATCGGGATTCCAGTCTTTGTCCTTGTGCTGCGCAATCTGCTGGCCGGCTGGCTCCCATGATGGTCCTCGATGCGCGGGGAGTTGCCCTTCGCCTATGGAGATCGTCCCGTGTTGGATCGAGTATCGTTTTCTGTGGCGGGGGCAAGTGGTGTCGCTGCTGGGGCCGAACGAAAGCGGAAAAAGTACGCTGCTCAAGATCCTCTTAGGTCTGCTATCGTCACAGAGCGGAACCGTTAGCGCAGGGGGTTCCCGAGGAAGCGATCACCACAGAGACCTACGGCAATTTACGGGGTGGAGGTGAGCATCGTTCCGCGGGAAGATGGGCTCTGCTGTGTACCAACAAAGGGAGGGCAGGAAAACACAGGAATGCGTTTCCTGCCCCGGTCGAGCCGGACATGATGGGCGCATACCCGGCTCACTTGCGACGGAATGGTAAGCGCAGCCTCCGCGGTATCGATTGTATCAGTTGCATGGATTGACCGTCCTTACGTCCACCGGTCCGTCCTTAGTTTCTCTGCGTCCTTGACGCTTCGGCAGAAGTCTCAGTCAGCAGGCGTGGACGAAGGCGAGGATGGCCGGGGTAGCGCTGCTTGATGCAGATGGCATTCAGAGGAATATGAATAGTCACGCGGTCCCACGCGCGGGGTGGACGATTCAGCCAGAACATGCTGTCTATTGTCGTGAGCGTCAAGCATCGGCCTAGAACTTTCAGCACCAGCAACGACTCGAATTCTCCGTTGGCTCCGAGAACCACGCGGGCGGGCCAACAGTTCTCCTCGAGAAATCCGACCCATCGCGGAGGGCCGAGCCGAACATCATTTGGGGAAATCTCAAACGTAACCTGTTGCCCTATGTCCAGAACATTGGAATGTTCTGCGTCCGGCGAAGAGACAAAATCGATGGTTCCCCTATCGAGCAAGCGAACACGATACTTGGTGAGGGGATAATGTGAATATTGAAGATGCCGGGCTACGACGGTTCCGACCAATTTGTTCTTGATACGGATGTGAGAGGGCCGTGTATCCGGGGCATCGGGTACCGTCTCAATTCTGTGAGCCATCAGCGCCATGGAACCCCTCCTTTCCATCTCTGCTTGTTAGCTTGCGGTGTATGCCGCTTCCGCTTCCAATCTGGTCTCATCAATGCCGGCGACCCGCTCTATACGTCGCTGGGATTTTGCCGGGGCTCCCACTGACCTTTCCGATGCGGCGCGATCCATCGCCAACGCTGTCGATGTGACAGCGTATCGACAACCGGCGCAGGTCCAGAACGCTCCATTTGATACCAATGTCTCCTGGGCGCAGCCGGGACAGACACGTACCGCCAATCGACTTTGTCGCGTGTCGTTCATCCGCATTCTCCGCTGTGTCTGGGTCGAATCGATATGGACCAACTGAAGCGACAGTATCATCATAGTTGACAAAATGTCAACTATGCTGATATGACGCCATCCGTCGATTTCAACAAAGGAAAGAGCTGATGTAGATGGCTTTGCTGGTCGGATGGCCGGCCTGGATGCG
>DASSBQ010000176.1:0-3825 GCA_035698625.1 Nitrospiraceae bacterium | reverse complement strand
AGCGTCGAGGCGGTGACGCGAGTGGGGAAGGGGCTCATGAACGAGCTATGAGAGTACTGCCGCTCCCGAAGATGATAACGTTCCGCAATCGCTGCGGCGTCCCTGGAGCAGTCAACGGTGAGGCGAATATATGCGCGCGTGGCTGATGGATTCCTATGAAGGGATCGACCGGTTGCGGCTTGGCGATGTCGCTGATCCGCAGCCTGGTCCGGGACAGGTGCTCTTGAAAATTAAGTTTGCCGCGCTGAATCCTGCGGACGCCTTTTTGGCGCGGGGAATGTATCCGGCGAAACCGGCGCTGCCGCATATTCTCGGGCGGGATGGCGTGGGTGATGTGATCTCGCTCGGGTCCGGCGTTGATCACATACGGCCGGGAGAGACCGTGGGCATCCTCCGCTGTGACGTGGGCGTGCAAAATTGGGGAACGCTGGCTGAGAAGGTTGTTGTGCCCGCGGAGAGCGTGGCCCCGAGGCCTCAAGGTTGGTCTTTGGAAGAGACGGCGGGTGCGCCGCTGGTGTTTCTGACTGCCTGGCAGGCGCTGACACAGTGGAGCGAGCCTCCCGCACCCCCGCGCGCGGGATCTGTCCTTCTCGTAACCGGCGCCTCGGGCGGGGTTGGGGTGGCGTCGGTCCTGTTGGGGAAGTCGATGGGCCTCACCGTGGTGGCCCTGTCGCGCAGCAGCGAGAAGCGGACCAGGCTGAAGAGCCTCGGCGCTGATTTCGTGTTTGATCCCGAGGATGAGAACCTGGAGAAAACCGTCGCGGCGGCAATCGGCGCAAGGAAAGTCCACCTCGCCATCGACAACGTGGGAGGAGCCCTGCTGAATCGCGTCATCGCCATGCTTGGGTATGGCGGCCGGATCAGCATCGTCGGCAGAAGCGGAGGAGTTGTGCCGGAATTCAATACGGCCAGACTGCTGTTCCGCCGGAATCGAATGGGCGGGGTCGCGGTTGAAGACTATACGGCGCAAGAAGCCCATGCGACATGGAAGGAGATCGTAACTCGCCTTGACGCTCTCGGCCAGCGGCCGCAGGTGGATACCGTCGTCCCTTTCGAGGAAGTAAAGAGTGGATTCGATCGCCTGGCGCAGGGACCGATGGGAAAAGTGCTGGTGCGCGTAGCCGGCTAAGGCAGTCATGAAGAGAGGTCCGGAAGTCGAGCGATTCTGCACGAGGCGCTCGCCGATTCTTCCTCATAGGTTGATTCCAGTTTGGAAATCAGTGGGCGGCGGTTCCTCAATTCAACGACAAGTTGCCGCAACCTCCGGTTTTATAGGGCTCCATCAGCACCATCGCGCCGTTGATCGAACGCGCGCTTCGCGTTCTCGCCGGCAAGAACATTGCTTACAAGAACATTGCTTAGTAGAGGTCTGCGCAGACCTCTCACGGCGGAAGGAAGTCGTCTCGCTGTGCGCTCGATATTATCCGGAGAGATTCTGTCTGCCGAAGCGTCATTCTTCACGAGAAGACAGCAGTCATGACCGAAGTTCATCGTCGATATCGCGCGTTGCTGGAAGTGTCGAATGTCCTCAACTCGCAGCGCGAGATGGACAGTCTCTGGGAAGCCTGTACCGAGCGCATCAAAGAGGTTGTGCCGTGGGAACGAGCCGGTCTGTTGCTGTATGTCCCCGATCAAGATGCGTTTCGATTCCATGCCCTTGAGACCGCCTTGCCGAAACGGGTGCTGCAGCGCGGCGCCATGATCCCCCGAGCGGGCAGTGCGGTGGGGTGGGTGTATGACCATCGCGAGGCCCACGTCAGGCCGCATCTCCAACAGACGCAGGTGTTTCCGGAGGATCACTACTACGTAGAGGAGGGGCTCGGCCGGATGGTGAACCTTCCGCTCCTGGCCCGCAGGAGTTGCCTGGGGACGCTGAACATCGGGAGCGTGGAGTCAGGCGAGCCCGATCGCGAGACATTGGAATTTTTGCAGCAGATCGCCGTCCAGGTGGCGCTCGCGATCGAGAATGTGCAGGCGTACGAGCAGTTGACCCGGTTGAGCCGGGAGCTTGCGAAGCAGAATGCCTATCTGAACGACGAGATCAAACAGGAGTGCAACTTCGGTCTCCTGGTCGGAAGAAGCGAGAGGCTCCGCCAGGTAGTCGCGCAGATTGAGGCGGTGGCCGCGACCTCCACGACGGTGCTGATCACGGGGGAGACCGGCACGGGAAAGGAGTTGGTGGCTCGCGCTGTCCATGAGAGCAGCCTGCGGCGTGACAAACCCTTCGTGAAGCTCAATTGCGCGGCGCTGCCGAGCGGGCTGGTGGAAAGCGAACTGTTCGGGCATGAACGCGGAGCCTTCACGGGCGCCGTCCAGCGGCATCAGGGACGGTTTGAGCTGGCTCACGGAGGAACGCTGTTTCTCGACGAGATCGGGGAAATGCCGTTGGCGATGCAGGCCAAATTATTGCGGGTGTTGGAGGATCATCAGGTCGATCGAGTGGGAGGGGCGCGGCCGGTTCCGGTAGACGTGCGTCTCATTGCCGCGACGAATGTGGAGCTGGCTCACGCGGTCGCGGAAAAACGGTTTCGGCCGGATCTCTACTATCGCCTCAGGGTCTTCCCCATCGCGTTGCCGCCTTTGCGGGAGCGCAGCGAGGATGTGCCGCTCCTGGCCGAACATTTTCTCCAGCTCTGCCGGGTCAAACTCAACCGCGGGAGCCTCGTCTTCGGCGACTCGGCATTGGCTCGGCTGGCTCAGTACGAATGGCCGGGCAATATCCGGGAGCTGCAGAACATCGTCGAGCGGGCCGCCATTCTGGCTCAGAGCTCGGTGGTCGAGATCGACGATCGAGTCATCATGCCCCCTCTCCGCGAAGAGGTGGTCGTCGATCCGCCGCCCGTCACGTTGCACGATACGGAACGCCTGCACATTCTCCAAGCCCTGGAGCGGGGCGGCTGGCGGATTTATGGCCCGCTTGGCGCGGCGAACCGGCTGGGGATCAATCCCAGCACGCTGCGCAGCCGAATGAAGAAGTTGGGACTGTCACGGCCTGCTTGTCTTCCTCCTCTCGATTCCTTCAGCCCGGCGTACTCTTCCGCCGTCGCGGAAAACCGCGGACTCGTTTGAGATCACGGCCGATCGCGGCCGTGCGGTGGATCGAAGCCGGCTCGACGAGACTCCATCGCTGATTGTGCTGGGGAACAGAGGCGAACGGCGTCGTTGTGGATGCATGTTTCCAGGGAGACGCATCAAACAATCTGGAACGCGACTTGCTGTATCCACAGTGGCGAAAGAGGATCTTCCGCAGAACTGAGTGAAGGAGGCGCACATGACAGACCACGATGTCGTCTTTCTCGTCGATGTGGATAACACGCTGCTCGACACGGACCGGGTGACCGTTGATCTCCGGTGCTATTTGGAGCGGGAAGTCGGGCATGACCGGCAGCAACGATATTGGAGTCTCTTCAAACAACTGCGGGACGAACTCGGGTATGCCGACTATCTCGGGGCCATGCAACGCTACCGAACCGAATATCCGCACGATCTGCACATCCTCATGGTCTCGCGGTTTCTGCTTAATTATCCCTTCGCTGATTGTCTCTTTCCGGGCGCGCTCGATGTCGTGAACCATATGAAACACCGCGGTCACGTGGTCCTGCTGTCGGACGGGGACGCGGTCTTTCAGCCGTACAAGATCGAGCGGACGGGGCTCTTCGATGCCGTGGACGGCCACGTGCTGATCTACGTCCACAAGGAACAAGAGTTGGACGACATTGAAGAGCGGTATCCGGCCGACCACTATGTGTTGGTCGATGACAAGCCGCGTATTCTCTCGGCCGTGAAGAGAGACTGGGGGGCGCGCGTCACGACGGTGTTGTCACG
>DASSBQ010000175.1:0-4644 GCA_035698625.1 Nitrospiraceae bacterium | reverse complement strand
CCGACGGGGTAGCCGGTTTGCTATCTCGCGATGCATCCGCCTCACCCGACCAATCCCCGCATAGCACTTCAGCTTGTTCAAGGACCAGCGCGGTGGCCCGCTGCTGCATGTCGGGCGGATAGCCGTATTTCCGCAATACGCGCTTCACCAGGGCCCGAATCCGAGCCCGCGCATTCTCGCGGACCTGCCAGTCGATGCTCACGTTCTGCTTCACACGCTGCACCAACTCTTGTGCCAAGAAGCGGAGCTTCTCATCTCCCATGACGTCTTTCGCGCTCCCGTTTTCGGCCAGCGCATCGTAAAAGGCGACTTCATCATCCGACAGGCCTAACTCTTGACCCCGCGACTGGGCCGCGCGGATATCCTTCGCCAACTTGATGAGTTCGTCGATGACTTGAGCGGCCTCGATCGCCCGGTTCTGGTACTTGCGTACCGACACTTCGAGCATTTCGGCGAAGGAACGCGCCTGCACGACGTTCTTCTTCATGCGTGTTTTGATCTCGTCGTTGAGGAGTTTCTTAAGCAGCTCGAATGCCAGGTTGCGCTGGGGCAGGTGTTGCACGTCAGCCAGAAACTCGTCGGACAGGATCGAGATGTCCGGCTTGTCCAGGCCCGCCGCCGCGAAGATGTCGACGACTTCGGTCGAATACACTGCCCGCGATACGAGTTGCCGGATCGCCGAATCCATCTCGTCCGGCGTCCGGTCGCTCTCGGACATCGTCGCTTTGACGAGGGCGGTGCGGATTTCCTGGAACAGGCCCACCTCGTCCCGGATCGCCAATGCCTGCTCGTGCGGCACCGCCAGCGCAAAGGCCTTTGATAAGGCGGTTACGGCATGGACGTAGCGTTTCTTGCCGTCTTCGAGGCTCAGCACAAACTCCATCGCCTGCGCGACGCCGCTCATCCGCTTGGCGGGCTCGGTGGAGAGAATGGCTCCGTAGTCGAACCCGTGCAGCAGGTCGCGGACGACCTCGTACTTCTCCCGCATCACCGCGACGGCCTGTTCCTGATCGATAGTGGCCTGGCCCTGGCCGCCGCTGGCTGTGTAGGTGTGCAGCGCGCGCTTCAAGGCATCGGCGATACCCAGGTAATCGACCACCAGTCCGCCCGGCTTGTCCTTGAACACCCGATTCACGCGGGCGATCGCCTGCATCAAGTTGTGCCCCGCCATCGGCTTGTCCAGGTACATCGTGTGCATGCTCGGGCAGTCGAAGCCGGTCAGCCACATGTCGCGCACGATCACCAGTTTCAGGGGATCGCTTGGATCCTTGAAGCGTTGTGCCAATGCCTCGCGTGCCTTTTTGGTGCGAATGTGCGGCTGCCACGCGGCAACATCCGAGGCCGACCCGCTCATGACGATCTTGATCTGGCCCGTGGCGTCGTCGTCGCTATGCCACTCCGGTCGCAGCTTGACGATCTCGTTGTAGAGGTCGACGCAAATGCGGCGCGACATGCACACGATCATGCCCTTGCCTTCCATGACCAGCCGCTCCTCGAAGTGCTCGACCAAGTCGCGCGCCACCAGCCCCAGGCGTTTCTCCGTTCCAACCATAGCTTCCAGGGCCGCCCACTTCGTCTTGAGCTTTTGCTTGCCGTCGTCTTCCTCGCCCTCCGTAATCTCCTCGAACTCGGGGTCGAGACGCGGCTTCTCGTCCTCGTTCAGTTCAAGCTTCGCCAAACGCGACTCGTAGTAGATCGGCACCGTCGCGCGATCCTCCACCGAGCGCAGGATGTCGTACTTGTCAATGTAGTTGCCGAAGACCGCGGGCGTGCTCTTGTCGCCCAGTTCGATGGGTGTGCCGGTAAAGCCTATGAATGAAGCATTCGGCAAGGCATCCCGCAGGTACTGCGCCATACCGTACTTCAACTCGCCGCTCTTCCTGTTCAGTTTGGCACCGAACCCGTAGTGGCTACGGTGCGCTTCGTCGGCAATCACCACGATGTTGTGGCGTTCGCTCAGCGGCTCGCCGCCCTCGAACTTCTGCAGCGTGGTAAACACCACGCCGCCGGACGCCACCCGCAGCAAATCCTTCAGATGTTCGCGGCTCCCGGCCTGCACCGGCTTCTGGCGCAACAGCTCGCTATTGGTACTGAAGGTGCCGAAAAGCTGATCGTCGAGATCGTTGCGGTCGGTAATCACCACCAGCGTCGGGTTTTCCATTGCCGGATGCCGGATGATTTTGCCGGCATAGAACACCATCGACAGGCTCTTGCCGGAGCCCTGCGTGTGCCACACGACGCCAATCCGCCGGTCGCCCTCCGGCGAACTCGCCGCTGCCGTGCAATCGAGCGCCTTGTGGACCGCCCAATATTGATGGTAGGCGGCCGCGATCTTCGCCACCTTCTTGCCGTCATCTTCGAAGGTCACGAAGTTCAGCACATAGTCGAGGAAGCGCCGCCGGTCGAAAAGGCCCTTGATTAGCACCTCAAGCTGCACCGATCCCTTCGGAGCCAGCGCCTCGCCATCAACCGTTCGCCAGGGCTGGAAACGATCCCAGCCGGCGGTCAGGCTGCCGGCCTTCGCGCCATAACCGTCGGAAATCACCAGCGCCTCATTGAACACGAACAGACTGGGGATGTCGGCCTTGTACGTCTGAAGCTGATTGAAAGCGTGATAGATGGTCGCCGTCTCCTCGGCCGGGTTCTTCAGCTCGATTACGCCCAGCGGCAAGCCGTTGACGAACACCACCACGTCCGGCCGCCGGTTCCGCTTGTCCTCGATCACCGTAAACTGATTGACGACAAGAAACTCGTTGTCGTCCAGCTTCAGCGGGTCGCGCTCGACCAGCCACACCTTGCCGTGGCGTTCCCGGCCATCCTGTCGCCAAGAGACATCCACACCATCGGTCAGCATCCGGTGGAATGCCCGGTTGTTGACGATCAGGGATGGGCTGTCGGTGCGTGTGATCTGCCGTAGCGCGTCGTCGATGGCCTCATCTGGCACTTCTGGATTGATACGCACCAGCGCGTCCCGCAGCCGCCGCGTCAGCACGACTTGGCCGTAATCGCCCCGCTCAGGCGCTTCGCCGTCTGGCGCGATGTCTGGGCCGTGGGCGTACTCGTAACCCAATTCAACCAGCCATCCCAACATTGTTCCTTCGAGGATGGTTTCGCTGATGTTGTTCATGTCGGGACTTTGTCTTCCACCGGCTCACCGACACTTTTTAGTAACGCCGAGTATTGTTCTTCATCCTCCATCAATCTTTCTATTATTTGCCGCGCCACCGTCTGCATTTCTGGCACCTCTACGGGTAGCGATCCGCGCTCGAATACTCCACACAGGTGGGAATATTCGTTGTTAATCCGGTCGGTTAGAACCGCCGGAACGTTATCCTCGCCAAAGAACTGACCTAATTTTTCCTCGATCGGCCTATCGTCCGGATACCTGTAATAGAGGTAGATTTCGAGGAATTTCCGGGCGTTGTTCCCAAAGCTATAGAACACTTTGTAGTTTGTATCATCGATCGCTTCTATTGCGGCACTCTTGTATATCTGATGAAAGAGGTAATTAAACTCGGTGACGTATTCCTTCAAATACTTTGGCATCACCTTGATAATAGAATTCTTGTCTTGTCGCGCGACTACAAAATAGGCTTTTTGATAACCCTTCGGTTTTCCGTCCGACCCAACGTAGCTGCCATTCAATCTCTTTAGATATTTCAAAAATTCGAGGTTGTGCGTCGAGACAAACAGCTGCTCAAACTTACCTTTGGAAACGATCTCAGTTCTTAGCAAACTGAACAGAAAGAAGATGTGGTTTCCATCGAGCGAGGATATCGGATCGTCTACCCAGATGATCGGCTTCTCGTCCCACGTTTCCGTATCGTTGAGCTTCGCTAGAAAGTAGCAAAATGCCAGCAAGCTACACTCCCCTTCGCTCAGATGATAAGCCTTCTTGCCGTCTCGGATGACTTCAAACCGAATTCGCCTCTGTTCTTCTCCGGGAGGCTCGCTTTTCCGAGCTTGAAGAGAGAGAAATCTGTGCCCAAAGAAGTTGTTCAGATATTCATTAACTTTCTTTGCGCCCTTTTCCTCATCGTTCAGCTCCCGCCTTTTAGATGAAAGCAGCTCTTCTTTAGCGCGTATCTCATCTTCGATCTTTCTTTTGGCTTGTTCAGCAGCTTCGCGCTGTCGCTTATGACTTTCGAGCGCCGAAATCTGCTCCGCATATCGGATCGTGACGAGATAATCTGAAACCTCCTTCAGCCGCAAGACTTGTCTGGCCTTAGTCTGCTCTGCATCTAACGAACTCGAAAAGCTATTTGATTCGTCACGAATTACGTCATACTTACCCCAAACAGAGTCCAATTGAGATGAGGTGTTGTCCGGCCGCGTAAACTCCCGTTTACTGAGGATGTCATCCTTCCTATCGGCTAACTGAGTCGCTAGCACGTCCAGGGAGTTGCAGTACCTCTCAATCGCGTCTTTAAGTTCGCCATCAAGTTCATCGAGTTTGTCGTGGAACCTTGAGTAGAAGTTATCTTTGTTGATTGACAGAGCGGTTGATACCGTACTTTTCTCCGTCTCGATTCTGGCAACCAACGCAATAATATCGCTTTCAAGCTTTTCAGACTCTTTATCAAAGTGCTCGTCTAACTTTTCCCAACGATCCCCTGGGATCACGCTACCGCAGAATGCGCAGTT
>DASSBQ010000174.1:0-10321 GCA_035698625.1 Nitrospiraceae bacterium | reverse complement strand
TTGCGAAGATCAGCGACGCGGTCGACGCTGAAGTCTCGCTCCAGATTGGCATCAACAAAGTGTGTGTCCGCTTTGTTGGCGCCGACCACGAAATTCCGCATCGTGCTGATGGCATGGTCCGCCAGAATGGTGATTCCTTTTAGCCCTATCGGTCCGGCGAAACCGACCGGGGCTCCGGTCATCGACTGCACCTTTTCCGGACCGGCCAGCTCCAAATCAGAGGCGCCGAGGAGGCGTTTCACCTTGATTTCGTTCACCTCGTGGTCGCCGCGGACAAGGACGGCCACGTTCTCGCGCTCGGTCGCATAGAGCAGTGTCTTCACGAGTCGGCGGGGGCTGATCTTCAGAAAGGCAGTCACATCCTCTACGGTTCGCCGGTCGGGGGTGGTGGCGGCGCTGAGCGGTCGCAAGTCGGATTGATCGATTTCGGTCGGCGGGGCCACCTCGGCACGCTCGACGTTGGCGGCGTAGCTGCCGGTCTCGCTGTAGACCACCGTTTCCTCGCCCGTGTCCGCCAAAACCATGAATTCGTGGGATGAGCTTCCCCCGATGAGGCCGGTGTCCGCCTCGACCGGGCGAAAGATGAGGCCGCAGCGTGAAAAGACCCGATTATAGGCGTCATACATCTTTTGATAGCTGATCCTGGCACCCGCCTCGTCGGCATCGAAGCTGTAGGCATCTTTCATAATGAACTCGCGTCCCCTCATCAAGCCGAACCGGGGTCTGATTTCATCGCGGAATTTCGTTTGTATTTGATAGAAGTTCAGTGGGAGTTGCCGATAGGAACGCACTTCGCGCCGAAACAGGTCGGTAATGACCTCTTCGTGGGTCGGCCCCAGGCAGAAATCGCGATCGTGGCGATCCTTGAACCGGAACAATTCCTTTCCGTAATAATCCCATCGCCCGGTTTCGCGCCAAAGCTCGGCAGGGGAAGCGATCGGCATCAACAGCTCCTGGGCGCCCGCCCGGTTCATTTCCTCGCGGACGATCTGTTCGATTTTGCGAATCACCCGCAGGCCGAGCGGCAGATAGGTGTAGATGCCGGCGGCGACTTTACGGATCATCCCGGCTCGAAGCATCAACCGATGGCTGACCGTTTCGGCTTCTCCGGGATCTTCACGTAGTGTGGGAATCAGGATCTGAGAGGTGCGCATGCCAGGCTAACGGGAAAACAGCCGCTCGAGGTCATTCCAGAACGCAAAGATCATGATGCCAACCAGCAAGACGAGTCCCACCTGTTGCGCCAACTCCCGTTGGCGCTCCCCCAAAGGTTTTCGAAGGATTGCTTCGATCAGGAAGAAGAAGAGATGTCCTCCGTCCAGAATCGGAATCGGCAATAGATTCAATACGCCCAGATTGATGCTGAGGATGGCGATGAGAAAAATGACGCTCGACGCCCCTTGGGAGGCGGCTTCACCGGAAATATTCGCAATGGTCAAGGGGCCGCCGATATTCTTGCTTGAAATATCCCCCACGATCATTTTGTAAATGCCCACGGCCGTCAATTCGGTCCAGCCCCAGGTAGCTTCCAACCCGTGGTAGAGAGACAGCAGAGGGCTTGAGGCTTTCACGAGCGAGCGGCCCGGACCCGAAATGCCGATTTTCCCGATCTCGACGGGCTTCCCATTGACGACGGCATGATCGGCCGCGGGCGTGATGGTCAGAGAGACCGGGGATCCGTCCCGCAGGACCGAAAACCGGAGCGGTTGATTGGCGCTTTCCTTCACGATCGTCGTCATTTCCGACCACGTCTGAATCGGCGTTCCTTCGATGGCCACGACGCGATCCGCTTCTTTGACGCCACCTTGTGCGGCCGGCGATCCATTCAAGACCGCCGTCACGACGGGCGGCGGTTCTTCGACGCCGAGGTAGTAAGCGGTCGCTTTGGCGGCGGGATCTTGGCCGGGGAGCGGGGCTGGCGTGACCAGAACTGTCTTGATCTGTCCGCTTCGTTTGAGATCCAGGGTCAGTTGTTTCCCCCGGCTTTTCTCGACCGCGTCGAGCAATTCGGTCTTGGTCGAAATATCTTTGTCGTTTATTCGGATGATTCGATCCCCGACTTTCAGGCCGGCCTTCTCGGCGGGTGAGTTCGCCATGAGCGCTTCGACATCGGGGCTTAAATCGCGGAACGTCGGTACGAATAAAGGCGAGCCGGTGGCCAGCCATCCGGTGAAAATCAAATAGGCCAGGATGAAATTGAACCCCGGGCCGGCTGCCACAATGAGCGTCTTGCCCCAGAGTGATTGATGTGCAAACGAGCGTCGTTGCTCCTCTGGACTGGCGGCTTCTTGTTCGTCTTCGCCGAATAATTTGACGTACCCGCCCAGCGGTACGGCGGACAACAGGTATTCAGTCTCTCCGACCTGGCGGCCAAAGATTTTAGGACCAAAGCCTAAGGAGAACTTCAGCACCTTGACACCGACCCATCGTGCGGCCAGGAAGTGGCCCAGTTCATGAAACGCCACCAGCACGCCGAGCACCACAAGGAACCACCAGGCTTTTTGAAGCAGCAGCCAGACTGAATCGGGGGACCAAGTCAAAGCGTTGAACACAATGGGTACTCCTTGTGCGGCTGATTAACGAGCCAGTGCATGGACCACAGATTCGGCTTTTACACGAGCGGAGCGGTCGGCTTCCAATGCGATCTCGAGACTGTCGATCTCATGCGGGACGTGCGTCTCCATCGTAGACTGAATGATTTCCGGAATATCGATGAATCGGATGCCTCCTTGAAGGAATGCGTCGACCGCGATTTCGTTGGCGGCGTTCATGGCAGCCGGCATGGTCCCTCCGATCCCGAGCGCCTCGTACCCCAATCTGAGACAGGGAAACCGATCGTGATCCGGCGGGAAGAAGGTCAATCGTCCGATCTCGGTCAAGTCCAACGACGGCAAATTGAGCGGCATTCTTTCAGGGTATCGCATAGCATATGAAATCGGCGTGCGCATATCCGGAAGACCCAACTGCGCGACCACCGATCGATCATTATATTCTACCAGAGAATGGATGATGCTTTCCCGATGGATGAGAACCTCAATGTTCTGCTCCGGAACATCAAACAGCCACCGGGCTTCAATGACTTCCAGCCCTTTATTCATCAGCGTGGCTGAATCGATCGTGATTTTTGCCCCCATTTTCCAATTGGGATGTTGCAGCGCGCGTTCAGGGGTGACGTTGCGGAGTTGCGCCGCTGGCAATTCCCACAGCGGCCCGCCAGAGGCGGTCAAAATGATGCGCTTCACGTCTTCCCGGCGGTGGCCGACCAATGATTGGAAGACGGCGCTATGCTCGCTATCCACCGGAAGGATCGCGATGCCTTGTCGTCGTGCTTCATCCTGCATCAGTTTGCCGGCCATGACCATCGGTTCCTTGTTGGCCAAGGCGATCGTTTTTCCAGATTTGATCGCGGCGAGGGTGGGCACCAACCCGGCGGCTCCAACGATCGCTGAAATCACTAAATCCGCCTCGGATGCTCGGGCAACTTCCGTCACGCCTTCCATGCCGCTCAGGATTTCAGTGCCGAGGCCGGCGCAACGCCGCCGCAGTTTATCCGCCGCCGCTTCGTTGGCTAATGCCGCCATGCGGGGCCGATACTTGCGGATTTGTTCTTCGAGTTTTTCATCGTTCGATCCGGCGGTAAGGGCCGCGACGGTAAATTGCTCCGGAAACCGATCAATGATATCCAGGGTGTTCGAACCGATGGAGCCGGTGGAACCAAGAATGACGAGTGGTTTCATGGCAATCCTTACAATAGGGCCGATACGTGTTTCATTCAACTTCCCTTGACGAGGGTGACATAGTAGTAGAAGCAAGGGGCCGTGAACAAGAGACTATCAAGCCGGTCCAACATTCCCCCATGTCCGGGAATCAACGCGCCTGAGTCCTTCTGATCGACGCTCCGCTTAATGGCGGATTCCGCCAGGTCGCCCAGCACCCCGGCCGCCGTCAGCAGGGCAGCCAGGATAACCGCGTCCGTGAGCGTCAAGGAGGGAAGGAACCACAGACGCGACGCAAGAGCGACCAGAAGCGCTAATATTGCACCGCCGATCAACCCTTCGATGGTTTTTTTCGGGCTGATGACGGGCGCTAGCGGGTGACGCCCCAGCGTCTTCCCCGAAATATATGCCCCGGTATCGCCCGCCCATGTCACAAGGATGACAAAAAATATCAAGAATTCCCCATCGGGCAGCGCGCGTGTAAGAATCAAGCAGCTTAATGTGAGACCAATGTAGAGAACTCCGGCGACCAACATGGCGCTTTGCAGTACGGCGCGGTGCAAATCCAGGCGCGAGGCCAGCGGCAAACTGGCGGCAGCCAGTATCGTGAGCAGTAAGACCAGCCGATCGGACACCAAATCGGGCCATTGCGCGCCGGCGAACAGTGCCGCTGTCGCTGTGCAGCCTACAGCCATTCCCAGCGGCCACGGGCCTTCGAAGGAAAAGAGCCGGTAAAATTCTCCCACGGCAAGCAATCCGGCTACGGTCACCAAACCGAAGAAAGCGAGGGGAGGGAGATAACGGACCAGCAGATAAAACACCGGCGCAAAGAAAACCGTCGCCAGGATTCGGCGAACCATTTCCCGATTGCCGGAGGTTGTTCCACCGGACTGTGTATCGGTAACGCGGCATCCGAATGCTCCGGGGATCACAGGACGACTTACGACGAGACAGTCGTGAAGACTCGGCCGAATCGCCGTTCACGACGCTGGTATTCCAGCAACGCCATGAGGGTTTCGCGTTTCCGAAAATCCGGCCACAAGGTAGGGGTAAAGTACAATTCCGTGTAAGCTAGCTGCCAGAGCAGGAAATTGCTGATACGAGCCTCTCCGCTGGTGCGGATAAGGAGATCGGGATCAGGAAGGTCATGCGTGTAGAGTGACTGCTGGAGCGCGCTTTCGTCGATCTGTTCCGGATACAGGGCCCCCTCCTTCGCGCGCTGAGCCAGCCGGCGGGCGGCATCAACGATTTCAGCTCTGCCTCCGTAACTGAGCGCCACGGCGAGGATCAACCGATCGAGATGGACGGTCTCATGTTCCGTTGTCCGGACCCATTGCAAGGCCGATGGGGGAAGAGAATCCACCCGTCCGATAGTCTTAAATCGGACGCCTTGTTCGATGAGGCTCGACCGCTCGGTGGAAAGGTAGTGCTCGAGCAGGCCCATCAGGGCGCTGATTTCCTGGGGAGGCCGATTCCAATTTTCCTGAGAAAAGGCATAAATCGTCAGGACTTTGATGCCCAATTCCAAACAGAGTGTAATAAGCTCACGAACCGACTTGATGCCTTCCTGATGGCCGGCAATACGAGGCAGTCCCCGCAGCTCCGCCCATCGCCCATTTCCGTCCATAATGACCGCCAGATGTTTGGGGAGGAGGTCCGGATCCAGTTTAGCTAACAGATCGGAGTCTGAGGAATGCTCAGCTTCGCTCGATCGAGAATGCGTCATGGACTGGATTCGCTACCCTTTCGCAGAAACCTTCTGGGAGGTGACGCCAGTCTACTGGCGGGGTCTTGAAAAGTCAAACATCTTTCCTGTTTTTCCTTTGTATTGCCGTGAGTTGAGCGCTCAGCGCATTGCGCGCCGAGAATTGAATACGTTATACTCCATCTTCGCATACGCCTTACCGTTCACCCAAAAGGATTCTATGTTGTCACAGGAAACGGGCGCATTGGCGCAGTTTGGCCTTTCTGAAGCAGAGGTATCGCATGCTCTCGGACGAATGAAGGTCCGAGATGTCGATTACGCCGACCTTTATTTTGAGTATTGCCAGACGGATTCGGTCTCCATGGAAGAGGGACTGGTCAAAAGGGCAACCAAGAATGTCGGGCAAGGCGTCGGCGTTCGAGCCATTGCCGGCGAAAAGACCGGATTCGCCTATTCCGATGAGCTAACCAAACGGGATTTGGAAATCGCCGCGGATACGGCTCGGTACATCGCCAATTCACCGCACGGGGAGGGGCTTGTTTCAGTTACCCATCGATCCGGGCCGCCGCGCAATCTCTATCCGCACGAACGCGGTCATCTTGACGTCTCTACTCCGGAGCGAGTCGCCCTTTTGAATGCGATTGATGCCGAGGCCAGGCGATATGACCCGCGCATTACCAATGTGATGGCTTCCTTTAATACTGAATACAAGATCGTGGTCGTCGTGACGTCCGAAGGGCGTGTCGTCAGCGATATGCAGCCGCTTTCCCGGCTGCAAGTCACATGCATTGCAGAGGAAAATGGGAATCGGCAGATCGGCACATTCGGCGGGGGGGGGCGGGTCGGCTTGCAGTATTTCCAAGAGAATGCGCGCTATCTTCACTTCGCGCAGCAGGCGGCCCGGGAAGCCGTGTTGAATCTAAGCGCCGTGGATGCGCCGGCCGGCATCATGCCGGTGGTGTTGGGGGGCGGGTGGCCCGGCATCCTGCTGCATGAGGCGATCGGGCATGGTCTCGAGGCCGACTTTAATCGAAAGAAGACCTCTGCCTTTTCCAATCTGCTGGGGAAGCGGGTGGCCTCCGACGTCTGCACGATTGTCGATGACGGCACGCTTCCGTTTCGGCGGGGCTCGCTGAATATGGATGATGAAGGGACTGCGACCGGCAGGACGGTCTTGATTGAAGGGGGTGTCCTGCGCGCCTATATCACCGACAAGTTGAACGCGCGATTGATGGGGATTCCCCTCACCGGCAACGGCAGGCGCGAGAGTTATCAGAGCGTGGTGCTGCCCCGCATGACCAATACCTTCATGCTCGCGGGCGAATCGGATCCGGCGGACATCATCCGATCTGTCAAACGGGGTCTTTTTGCGGTGTCGTTCGGCGGCGGCCAAGTCGATATCACAAACGGAAAATTCGTGTTTTCCGCCAGCGAGGCCTACTTGATCGAGGATGGCGAGGTTACCCGGCCGGTGAAGGGTGCCACCCTGATCGGCAACGGCCCGGAGATTCTGACGAAGGTTTCTATGGTCGGACATGATCTCAAATTGGATGAAGGCATCGGCACGTGCGGCAAAGAAGGTCAATCGGTTCCGGTTGGTGTCGGATTGCCCACGATTCGGATCGATGAAATCACCGTCGGCGGAACTCAGGCATAATACATGTTGATGACCAGTGATGACTCCTATATGAACCTTGCGCAGGATCTCCTTGCGCGGGCGAAGCAGTGCGGCGCCGACGAGGCCGATGTGATCGTCGCGAACGGTGAGACCCTGTCGGTGCAAGTGCGCATGGCGGCCGTGGATCGGCTCACAAAGGCGCGCGAGAAACGGCTTGGACTGCGCGTGTTTTTCGGCAAACGGTCCGCCAGCGCCTCCACATCCGATTTTGCCCAGCCGGCGCTGAAACAGTTTGTCGATGAGACCTGTGCATTGGCCAAGGCGGTGGTCGAGGATGCAGTGTCCGGCTTGCCTGATCCGGATGAGATGGCCGGTGACCGGCCTGAGTTGGACATCTACGATTCAACGAAACTGGAGACGGATCGCCAAATTGAACTGGCGCGCCGCGCGGAGCGCGCCGCGTTCGAGTCCGATCCTCGAATCGCCAATTCCGAGGGAGCCGATTGTGATTCCTCTTCCGGCCGCATTATCCTCGGCAACAGTCACGGCTTCGTCGGACAATACTCCAGCAGCAGCTTCTCCTTATCTGTCTCTCCGATCGCGTCGGACCCCGACAGCGGCGCGATGCAGCGCGATTCGTGGTACGGGGTGCAACGCAAGTTCTCGCGGCTCGAACAACCGGAGTCGATCGGCCGGGAGGCCGCGCGTCGCGCCATCAGGCGGTTGAAGGCCCGCAAAGTCGCCACCTGCACGGCTCCGGTGGTGTTTGATCCCGAGGTAGCGGGAAGTTTGCTTGGCAATCTATGCAGTGCGGTATCGGGGTATTCACTCTACAAACGCGCGTCGTTTTTGCTCGACCGGCTGGGCCAGCGACTGGCCCCGGATTTCGTGACGATTTATGATGATGGGCGCATGCTCGGCGGATTGGGTTCTCGTCCATTCGACGGCGAAGGTCTGGCTACGCGAAAAACCACCGTCGTGGAACGGGGCGTCTTATCCAGCTACTTGCTTGATACCTATTCAGGGCGCAAACTCGGGCTGCGATCGACAGGCAATGCGGCGCGAAGCGTCGGCGACAGTCCATCGGTCGGTCCGACCAATTTCTATCTGGTTCCCGGAAGCCGGTCGCCCGATGAGATCATCAGGTCCGTTACGCGGGGCCTCTACGTCACCGATTTGATCGGCTTCGGCATCAATATGGTGACGGGCGACTATTCGCGGGGAGCCTCGGGATTTTGGATCGAGAACGGAGAATTGGCTTATCCGGTTGAAGAAATCACGATTGCCGGCAACCTCAAACAGATGTTCGCCGGCATTGAATCGCTGGGAAACGATCTGGTCTTTCGCGGCCGCATCGCCAGTCCGACCATTAAGCTGGCGGAAATGACCATTGCGGGCAACTAAGGCTTTCATATTCATTGCTCTTTTGTTGCCCTGATCGGCGGCCCGATCAGGGCGCGGAACAGAGGATACGATGGCTGAATCATTCAACGGCACGATGATCGAGTATCCAGGTGAGAAAACAGCAATCAAAGCCTATCTGGTCGGTCCGCAGACGAAGGACCGAAGACCGGCTGTCATTATTGTTCAGGAGTGGTGGGGCCTTACCGATCTCATCAAGGATGTGGCTCGACGCTTTGCCCGAGAGGGATATGTCGCCATTGCTCCCGACCTGTACTCGAGGCTCGGCAATAAGGTAACGACCGACCCTGCAGAAGCCGCCCAATTGATGAATAGCTTGAAGCAGGATGAAGGGTTGAAAGACCTGAACGCCACTGTGGCCTATCTCAGGACTGCGCCGGGCGTAGAATCCGGCAAGATCGGCGTCACAGGGTTTTGCATGGGCGGCTCGTATGCCCTGATGCTGCCGTGCGTCAATCCGGATATTAAAGCGGCGGTGCCTTTTTACGGGTGGGTGCCGAATCCTGATACTCCGATTCAAAATTTGGCTTGTCCGGTCTTGTATTTTTATGGAGAAGAGGACGGATTTGTTCCGAAAGCCGACGTGCAGCGCTTGGCGGCGGCTATGAAGAAATACAACAAGGCCGGACAAATCAAGACGTATCCGGGTGCCGGCCATGCATTTTTCAGAGACACCGATGCAAGCGTGTATAAACCGGCCGAGGCGAGGGATGCCTGGGACCGAACCTTGGCATTTTTCCGCCAGCACCTGGCATAGCTGCTTCATAGCCTTGCGATGGCCCGTTTGGATAGAGATCAATTTCCCGGCCCGCTGGACCTGGTCTATATCGCCGGAAATGTAACCGATGCGGAAACGGCGGAGCGGACTTTGACCGCCGAGGGGATCGACTATGCGTTGTCGATGGAGGAGTTTTCCCACGGGTCGGTCCTGGGATCGATTCTCGGCGGAGTGTACAAAGGATTGTTCGTCTTTGTTGGCCCCCTTCATTATCGCCGCGCAGCGGACATCCTCGAAGCGGCGGGCCTTACCGACGTGGTTGCGCTAACGCAAGAGGAGAGGAGTCACGAAGACTATGGCACTTGATATGGAACTCGGCGCGAAGATGCTCCAACTGATTACCTCGCGCTACGATGATCGCCGCTGGCGAAAACAGATCGAAAAGATTCTCAGTTTGCCCCAAAGCGGAGTCGCGGACGAACGCCAACGCCAGATATTCATGTATTTGAAGATGGCGTTGAAGGCCTACAAGTCCCGGCGAGCGGATCCGGATTCATGGATTGTCGGCGGTTTCGCCACCAAGGAAGTAATCGAACGGGCAAAGTTTCAGCCGCATGTCGTTGCAGCCGGTGTCACGAAGGACGATGTCGCATTTCTCGGCACTGATCCGGGGCCGGAGATTGATCAAGGGTGGTGGGAAGAGATGTTGGTTGCATGGTTCGAAGAGCCCGAAGAGGAGAACGCCGAGGAGAATCACTCAGGCGGCGAAACGAGTTCGCAGGCGAATGGACAGCCGGAGCAACGCAACGCGTGATCCGATCCCACGGATCATCCGCTCATTCCGTCCCTCAGTTTTCCCATCGCTCGACATATCGGCAATCGATCAGGAAGCAAACAGGTCCATTTGGGCATGTGACATGGACGCTTCGACCGCCGCCTGCCTGGTGGCCGTTGTTGTCTGAGCGGCCGGAATGGCGGTTTGCCGATCCAAGAATTCCTTGAGCTTCTTGAAATCTTGCCGAAGGGGCTCCAGCATGCCGCCCTGGTGGAGCGCAGCTGCGGGGTGTAGGAGCGGAAATAGACTGAATTCCTTCAAATTGAAGATCTGACCACGAACCTTCGTGATGCCCACCTTGCGCTCC